>DASWWQ010000215.1:0-11908 GCA_036405935.1 Flavobacteriales bacterium | reverse complement strand
GAAAAGAAAACGCAAGGTGACCAAGGATCCCTGCGGCGCAAGCGGAGCATGCGGTCGACAGCCTCCCAAGGACGACCTTGTCCATCGGTCGGGATCCGGAAGGTCCCGCATGTCGCGTTGCTCGTGATCATCGGTGCAGGTGGGCAGGACCGGTCACGGCATGCGCTATCGGGGCCGCGACGGCATGCAAGGCCTGTTGGGATCGTTGGAGCAGCGATCCGGTACGTCGGCCGCGGTGATCCATCCGGCTGGCGTGGAAAAGCTGAAGGAGGAGGGAGCGGAGCTGCATCAACCGTAGCTGATGTTCGGAGGGTGCGGGTCCATCCTGCTCCACGATGCGGTCGGTGAGCTCATCGATGGCGTAGCCCAGTTGTTCCAAGTGTTCCCGTTGCGCGGAGCAAGGCCAACGGCCCAGGAGATGGTCGATGCCATGCAGCGTTTCGGTGCAACTGTCCGATCGGCCGGTGAGGTGCCGGTGCAGGTTCCGGCAGTGTTGCCGGAAGGCGTGGACCAAGGAGGAGAGCAAGGTGTTCATGGGCGGATCAGCGCCGACCCGAGCAATTGTGCGGCCAGTCCGGATACGATCGCAGGTGTGGCATTGCGCAGGGGAAAGGACGCCCCGATGCGGGGACGATCAACGCCGCCCCGGGAGGTGATGGACCTTGGTCCATCAGGTCCGATTCGATGATGGTGCGGTCGGTCCGCTACCTCGTGCACGGCGCACGGAACACGCTGACCACGGTGGGCGGAACCGGGAGATCCCGTAGCGGACCCGTGCGGCGGTGGATCCCAACGGCCGACCGGGAATGCAGGTAGCGGGAGGGCGCATCCGGGCTCCGACCTCCACCTTTCCGGGAGCCACTGAACATCTGCATCCGCTCAGGCGTTGATGCACAACCCTGATCCCCCCGGCACACCGATGGAACTCCGAATGGCTTTGGTGCAGATGGAAGTGGTGCCCATGGACCCTCTGCGCAACCTCGAGCGTATGGGCAAGTTCGTGGCGGAGGCGAAGAAGGCCGGGGCGGAGCTCGTGATCTTCCCGGAGGATGCGGTGTGCGGCCCCTTGCAGGGGCAGACCGCCTTCGTCGAACACGCACCGGCCTATCTGGCCGCGGCGCAGGGCATGGCCATCCGGCATCAGGTGGACCTGGTTCCGGGTTCGTGGACCGTTGCCGACAACGGACTGCTCTTCAACCAGGCCCACTACATCACCAAGGACGGGGTAGTGGCGGGTACCTATCGCAAGATCAATCTGTGGGAAACGGAGAAGGTGGCGTTGACACCCGGTTCCGGGGTATCGGTGTTCCCCACCCGCTTCGGTCAAGTGGGTTTGATCATCTGCTGGGACATCTCCTTTCCCGGCATGTTCGCCGCGATGAACGAGTTGGGTGTGGAACTGGTGATCTCCCCGACCTACTGGTCGTTCCCGCCCAAGGCCCTCGGCTCCGAGGATCGATTGGACGATGAAGTGGCCCTCATCGATGCGCTCTGCATCACACGCGCTTTCGAGAACAACATCCTGCTCGCCTACTGCAATGCGGCGGGCTCCCTCGATCACGGCGCCGCCTCCGCGGTGCTTTCGGGCCGATCCCAGGTCACGCATCCGCTGGAGAAGGTCCTGGGCCAGTGTCCGGACAATGCGGAGCGGGTGCTGGTGGTGGATGCCCTGTTGGAACGCACCCCTTTAGCGGAGGCCTTACCCCAAGCGTGATGCCCACCGCCTCCTTTCCCGGATCCCTGCGGAGCGGCTCCGAGGCCGCTCCGCGCAACGTCTTACTTTGTCCGTCCATCACCAAGGTTGACCTCTCCCCGCCACATGTCCGCGAAGACAAGGAACGATGGGGCCTATGGGCCTATGCTCTCATTGACGGAGGCCGCCGCCCTGCTCAAATGCCACCACAACACCGTGCGCGCCTGGGTGCGCCAAGGCCGCTTGGAGGCGGTGCCCATGGGACCGGAACAGGTGGCGATGTTCCGCAAGGAGGATGTGGAGGCCTTGCGCAAACCCTTGGAGCAGGCCGGTGTGATCGTTCGTGACGACAAGCATGCGTTCCCGGTGGTGGGCATCGGGGCGAGCGCCGGTGGCCTGGACGCCATCGCCCGCGTGCTGTTGCACCTGCCCACCGACCTCGGCCTGGCCTATGTGATCGTGCAGCACCTGGAGACGGACCGCGAAGCCGTGCTGGCGGACCTGCTGCGCAAGAAGACCACCATGCCCGTGTTCGTCATCGAGAACGGCATGCGCCTGGATCCCGACCGCGTGTACGTGGCGCCCGCCAACACGCATGCCGCGGTCATCAACGGCACCTTCACCCTCCGGGTACCGCACGACGCCACGCGTCCCATCGACGCCTTCTTCACCGCCCTGGCGACCGAGTACCAGAACAACGCCATCGGGATCGTGCTTTCGGGTACCGGTAGCGACGGCACCGATGGATTGCGGGCCATCCGTGCGGAAGAGGGCCTCACCATGACCCAGGATGCCTCCGCGCTGGAGCAGGGCATGCCGCGCAGTGCGCAGGACGCCGAAGTGGTGGACCTGGTGGTGAAGCCCGAGCAGGTGGGCAAGGAACTGGCCGAACTGGTGAAGCAGCTCTATGCCGGGGGCCAGGCGCGGATCCCGTCGAAGTACGAGAACGAACTCCGTCGCATCCTCAACTTCCTGCATACGGAACGCGGCATCGATTTCACGCAGTACAAGGAGGCCACCATCCATCGCCGCATCATCCGGCGCATGGTGCTGAGCAAATGCCGGAAGCTCTCCGAATACAGTGCGCTGCTGCACGGCCTGCCCAGCGAGGTGGATACCCTGTGCGGGGACATGCTCATCAACGTCACCAGCTTCTTCCGCGATCCGCTCTTCTACAAGGCCTTGGACCAGCAGGTGTTCCCCGCCTTGCTGAAGGACCGCCCGATGAACGACCCCCTGCGCATCTGGATCGCGGCCTGCGCCGGGGGCGAGGAGGTGGTGAGCGTGGCCATCGCGCTGCTGGAGCATATCGGTGATCGCGCCCTCACCGTACCGGTGCAGATCTTCGCCACCGACCTGAACGAACGCACCATCGAGAAGGCGCGCCTGGGCATCTACAAGAAGAGCGCCCTGCAGAACCTGCCGGCGGAACACCTGAAGAAGTACTTCCAGCACGTGGACGGTCACTTCCAGGTGATCAAGGCCATCCGCGACATGTGCGTTTTCGCGAAGCACGACCTGTTGAAGGATCCCCCGTTCAGCCGGGTGGACCTGGTCAGCTGCCAGAACATGCTGATCTACCTCGAGAACCATGCACAGGAGCGCGTGGTCCGTTCCTTCCACTATGCGCTCAAGTCGAACGGCTTCCTGGCCTTGGGCAAGTCGGAGAGCGCCAGTGTGGCCGAAGGGTTGTTCGATCAACCGGACCGCACGTTCAAGATCTACACCAAGAAGCAGAGCGCCGGTGAACGCGTGAAGCTCGACGTACGGTTCAAGCCCACGCTCTTCCATCCGCCGATGGTGGAGCATGGCCCCCTGCCCGCGACGCGCCTCAACAACATGGCCGACCTGGACCGCGACACCGAAAGGTTGTTGCTGAACCGCTATGTGCCGGCCAGTGTGCTGATCGACAAACGCATGGAGATCATCCGCTTCCGCGGAACGATGACGCCGTATCTCGCCCCCACCACGGGCAGGGCCAGCCTGAACCTGTTGAAGATGGTGCGCGATGATCTCTCCTTCGAGCTCCGCGGCCTCCTACAACGGGTGAAGAAGGAGAAGGCCCCGGTGCGCAAGGGCGGGATCGCGATCCGGTTGGACGATCTGCACAAGCACATCGCCCTGGAGGTGGTGCCCATCGGCGACATCCGCGAACCGCACTACCTCGTGCTCTTCACGGAGGAGATGCGCAAGAGCGTCCAGGAACCTCCCGACGGCCGGAAGTGGAAGAACCTCCGCGACGAACGCGAACGTCGGATCATCCAGTTGGAACAGGAGCTGGCCGAGGCCCGCGAGCAGATGCGCATCGCCGCCGAGGAGGCCGAGAACGGACAGCAGGAACTGCAGGCCGCCAATGAGGAGGTGGTCTCCAGCAACGAGGAGCTGCAGAGCATCAATGAGGAGCTCGAGACCAGCAAGGAGGAGCTGCAGAGCATCAATGAGGAATTCGCCACGATCAACGAGGAGCTGCAGGCGCGGAACGAATCATTGCTGCAGAGCGAGGAGCGCTACCGCAAGCTGATCGACCTGATGCCCGTGGCCGTGTACACCTGCGATGCCAACGGGCACCTGCGTCTCTTCAACGAGGCCGCCGTGCGCCTTTGGGGGCGTTCACCCGTGGTGGGCGGAACGCTCTGGTGCGGGTCGGCCGGCATGCGCACGCCCGAGGGCCAGGACCTGGCGACGGACCGATCGCCGATGGCCGTGGCCGTGAAGGAGGAAAGGGTCCTGTCGGATGTGGAGCTGATCCTGCAGCGCCACGGTGGCGAGCAACGCGCCGTGCTGGCGAACGCCACGCCCCTCTATGACGGCCATGGCAAGGTGAACGGTGCCATCAGCGTGCTCACCGACATCACCGATCGCAAACAAGCGGAGGACCTGCTGCGGCAGAGCGAGGAGCGCTTCAAGGCGATCTACCAGCATGCCTCCTTCGGCATCGTGCTCAGCGATACCGAAGGCCGGATGGTGGACGTGAATCCCGCCTACGCCGGCATGGTCGGTTACTCCCGTGAGGACCTGGTCGGCCGGACGAGCGTGGAGATCGGCATCACCATCGACAAGGGTGCACGACAGCGCACCATCGCGGGGATCCTCGACCGGGGCAGCGCCCGCAACGTGGAGATGCAGCTGCGCCGCAAGGATGGATCGACGCTGCATGTCCGCAGCAATGCCGATACGGTGATGATGGGCAACGAGCGCTTCATCATCAGCATGGTGGAGGACATCACGGCACGCAAACAGGCCGAGGAGGCCAAACGCCTGCTGGCCTCCATCGTCGAATCGTCCGAGGATGCGATACTCACCCGCGACCTGGATGGGGTCATCACCAGCTGGAACAAGGCCGCCGAGCGCATCTTCGGCTATACCGCCGAGGAGATCGTGGGAAAGCCCAACCACCTGCTCTATCCCCCCGACAGCAAGGCGGAGGAGGAACGGCTGCTGGACCATGTACGCAGGGGCGTCCGCGTGGACCATTTCGAGACCGTTCGCTTGCACAAGGACCGTACCCCCGTGCAGGTGGCCCTCACCCTCAGTCCGCTGAAGAACGATCAAGGCGCGATCATCGGAGCCAGCAAGGTGATCCGCGACATCACGGACAGCAATCGCGTCCGCGAAGCCATCCGGACCAGCGAGGAACGCTTCCACCTGATGGCGGACAACGTGGTGCAGTTGATCTGGATGGCCGAGGCCGACGGAAGTGGTATGTGGTTCAACCGTCCGTGGTTCGAGTTCACCGGCCTCACCCCGGAGCAGATCCGCATGGACGCGAAGAGCCTGCACCACCCCGACCATTACGAGCGGGTGACGGCCTCCTTGCGCAGCAGCGCGGAGAAGGGGGAACGTTGGGAGGACCAGTTCCCGCTGAAGAGCAAGGAAGGCAAGTACCACTGGTTCATGGCCACCGCGATGCCCGTTCGCGATGACTCCGGCAAGGTGGCGCGCTGGTTCGGCACGCTCACCGACATCACGGCCGATCGTGAGGCCAAGGAACACATCCAGCAGAACGAGGAACGTTTCCGCATGCTGGCGGACAACATGAGCCAGATGGCCTATGTGGCCGACGCGGCCGGCAATATCACCTGGGTGAACCGCCGCTGGCTGGAGTTCACCGGCCTGGATGTGGCCGAGATGAACGATGGAGGATGGGGCAGGGTGGTGGATCCCGCACACTTGGAAGGCATGGTCCGGTCCTACCGTGAAGCGCAGGAACGCGGGGATTCCTGGGAGCACGTCTTCCGCCTCCGATCCACGGAAGGCGAATACCGCTGGTTCCTTTCGCGCTCCGTGCCGATCAAGGACAGCGAGGGCAAGGTCGAGCGCTGGTTCGGTACCAACACGGACATCACGGCGCAGAAACTGGCCGAGGAGGCCTTGGAGGAAAGTGCCACGCACAAGGACCATTTCCTGGCCACGCTCGCCCATGAGCTCCGCAATCCCTTGGCACCCCTGAAGAACGGGCTGCAGTTGATGGAGCTCGTGCCCGATGATCCGCGCACGATGGAGACCACCCGTGCCATGATGGTGCGACAGCTCGACCATATGGTGCGCCTGGTCGATGACCTCATGGACCTCAGCCGCATCAGCCGGGGCAAGATCGAACTGGTGGTGGAGTCCGTCGATCTCCAGGCCGTGGTGGCCACCGCCATCGAGAGCAACAAGCCGTTCATCGAGCGCAAGGGCCACGAGCTTGAAGTGGACCTGATCCACGGCCCGTTGATCGTGAACGGCGACATGGCCCGGTTGACCCAGGTGGTGGCCAACCTCCTCAACAACGCAGCGAAATACACCCCCAACGGAGGTCACATCGGCTTGAAGCTGGAGCGCAGGGGAAAGGAGGCCGTGATCCGGGTGAAGGACGATGGCATCGGCATCGAGCCCTCGGCCATCCCGCATGTGTTCGACATGTTCGCGCAGATCGATGGGTCGCAGCAGGGCAAGGAGAGCGGGGGCCTGGGTATCGGCCTCAACATCGTGCAACGGCTCATGGCCATGCACAACGGAAGCATCGAAGGCATCAGCCAAGGACCCGGAAAGGGCAGTGAGTTCGTGGTGACGATACCGCTAGCGGAGGCTTCGGAGCGGGTATCCAGCCCTTCCGCGCCCGCACCGGCCTTCGCCGCGCCACGGACCCGCCGCGTGCTCGTGGTGGACGACAACGAGGATGCCGCCTTCTCCATGAGCATCATACTCAAGAAGAACGGTCACACCGTGATGACGGCCCACGACGGTCTTCAGGCCGTGGAACTGGCCGCGACCTTCCGACCGGAGGTGGTGTTGATGGACATCGGAATGCCCCGGATGAACGGGCTCGAGGCGTGCAAGGCCATCCGCGAAACCGCTTGGGGCAAGGACATGTACCTGATCGCGTTGTCGGGTTGGGGCCAGGAGGAGGATCGACGCAAGTCGGAACAGGCCGGCTTCGATCAACACATCGTGAAACCCATCGAACCGCGCACCTTGGAACGGGTGATCCAGGAAGCGGACTCCTAGCTCCTAGCGGGCTTGGCGCGACATGCTTCCGGCGGCCAGCGCGAGGGCCAGGACCGCGTACACACCCACAAGGGCCAGCGGGGATAGCCTTTTCTCGAAGCCGGGGGTGAAGCGCTTGGGCACCACATGATAATCGGTGACATAGGCCAAGGCCGCCGTGGTCGCACCGGACATCAGCGCACGTTCCACCGAAGGCGCTCGATGGCGCGGTAGCATCAGTTCATGCACACCGGCCCATCCGGTCACCGCCGCTGCGTTGAGCACCGCTCCGGCCAACGTGTGCTTGGCATCCACCGTTTCCGTGTCGGCGGCTTCATCACCCCAGAGCATATGGCTCACTGCGTTGATGGGTGCCGCAGCGGAACCGCATTCCATCCTGCCCAAGAGTGCGACCGCGGTCGTGGTGGCTGTCGTGGCCATCGCGCCGGTCGCGAGCGTATCCTTCATCCATGTGCCCATGGCCGTGACGTCCGCAAACGATCTGCCACCTAGGCCACGCGTTCGAATGAAACCGCCGGAACCCATTCGTCCTTTCCGCATTTCCCGCACCGCCCATCGCCGTTCCCATCGGCGCGCTGGTTGCCGCAGTGCACGCAACAGGCGGGGAAGGCGGATACCTGCTGCAGCGAAGTCCCCGAGACCAGCACATCGGGCGCCAACGGCAGACCGGGTACCACCTCCGCATCCGCGCGGAAGAAGATGCTCACTTCCCCATCGATCTCCACATGCGCCGCCTTCACCTGCCCGAGATGTTCCACTTGCATCACCCGCAGTTCGCCGAGGAATTCGGTGACCGACAAGCCTTCTGAATCCAAGGCCTGGAGATCGATGACGCCATCTTGCAGTACACGGGTCACCCGCCCTTCGATGAGCGCCTCCAGCCTTGGTGCGTGGTTCGTCCACTTGTTCAACGCCCAGTAGCACAGCAGCACCACCCCGATCGACACCAAGCTGGGCAGGATCGGCGCATCGGTGTAGATCATCGCATCGCCGAGCGCGGAACCCAGACCGATGATCACCAGGAGCTCCAACACGCTGAACTGCCGGACCTCCTTCTTGCCGGTGATCTTCATCAACAGCAAGGCGAAGACGAACATCAGGACCGTCCGCAGCGCGCATTCCAGCAGGAAGATCCAGGAATGATCACCAAGGAACAGGGTGCGCAGGTCGCTCATCGTGGGGTGGAGTAGGGGCGCGGCGGTCAGGGCCTGGATTCCGCTGGGGTCCTTCGGGCAAAGGAGGTGCCATCGGAAAGGAAGGACGAAGTGGGACGGATGTCCCGATCGATCACCCACTTGCCCATTTTCAGGGTATTCTCTCCCCGATACCAGTGCAAGTTCCCGATGGCGAACCATTGGCCCGACCTTGGAAGGTGTTGGAACGAACCAACCGAACGACCATGAGAGCGATCCATCCAATAATTCCCGCCACGGCGGTGGCCTTCCTGATGCTTACCGCCTGCGGGCGCCAACCCGGACAGGAGACCGAACGGGTGCAGGACCAAGTGAACGAGAACGCCAAGGAGATGGCCAAGGCGGACGATCAACAGGAATGGCTGGAGGAACGTGCCGAGGCCACGCGCGAGATGACCGCGCTGCGTGAGCGCCTCGATCAACGCCTGATCCGCGAGCAGAAGCGCTTGGCGGACGGCATCAAGGACAAGGAGCGCCGCGCCGAATGCGAGGCCCACATCAAGGAACTGCAGGCCAACATCGCCCGCATCGACGCTTCGATGGGCACCATGGGAGGCAGCACTGCCACCGATTGGCAGCACATCAAGGGTGAGAGCCGCACCATGATGGACTCGACGACGAACTGGTTCGATCGCCAAGTGGAGAAGATCGACAAGCGCACGGACGCGGACAAGGACAACGACGGTCACTAGACCGTTGTATCCGGTGGTGCAACGTGGTGGAAGTTCCACCGGATAGGCAGCGGGCCCTTGGGCCCGCTGCTTCTGTTATGCTCCTCTTGGGCAGCGCGGAGCGGAAGAGCAACGTCTATCCGGAAAACTCCCGCTCATGCGCACACCACTACTCACCGCCTTCCTGCTTCCGGCCTGGCTTCAGGCCCAGCCCGACTATCTGACCGGTACACCGGTGTGGACGGTGACACAGGTCTGCAACCAGGCCGGCTTCGGTGGGGGGCCATGCATCACCACCGACGTGCTCAACTACACATTGGCGGGTGATTCGATCATCGACGGCCTTACCTACACCAAGGTCGAGCGCACGGGCACGGTGGACCCCATGTGGACCGGCGTGGAGCCCACACCGCCCTCATGCATCAACACGTACACCTACGGACCGTGGCACGCCGGATTGATCCGCCAGGAAGGAAGGACCCTGCGGAAGTGGGATGGCGAGAATGATGTGCTGCTGTACGACTTCGACCTGCAGATAGGGCAGAACGTGCCGTTGTCCGCCGTCAATGGCAACGACCAGATCACGGTGAGCGCCCTGGACAGCATCGAAATGAACGGGGTTTGGCGCAGGGTCTACACCATCACCGGAGATTGGTCCGCCACCCTCATCGAAGGTGTGGGCTCCGACAAGGGGTTGTTCGAGCCGATGTCCACCATGTTCGAATGCGGTTACCAGCTCGATTGCTTCAGCCTGGAAGGGCAGTCCTACTATCCCACGCCCGGGCCGGATTGCGACCTGCACATCGGCTTGGCCGAAACGCAGCAGCCCCGGTTGATGCTGGCTCCGAATCCCACGGAAGGTCTCCTTCAGGTGATCACGCCGGACCGCACGGCATCGCAAGCGACGGAGGTGGTCGATGTGAACGGGCGTACCGTGCAACAGGCCACGCTTCAGGGTGGGCGCGCGGAGATCGACTTGACCGGTGTTCCGGCCGGCACCTATATGATCCGTGTGGGGCCCTATCGTGAGCGGGTGGTGTTGCTCGGTCGTTGAGCATCCGGCCGGAATACACCGCCTTGCCCTCCTTCCGAGCAAGCAGGCCTGCTACCGGGATCCCGGTAGCAGGCCTGCCCCTTCGTTGGAGCCTTTCAATGTTTCAAAAGGCGCTTGCTGTGCCAAGTGCCGTCGCTGGTCATGGTCCGGACCACGTAGCCACCCGGAGCCATGCCGGTCAGGTCCAAGGTGCTGTGCGAACTGTTCGTGCGCAGGGTCCGAACGCAACGTCCATCGGCAGCGAGCACCTCGATGTACTGCAAGGGCGTGCGGGCCAGGACCTGCACCTGCTGGTCGGCGGGATTGGGCAGCAGGACGAGCGGGTCGGTACCCTGCCGTTCGTCGATCGAGGTGAGGCCGCCTGTGAACTGCAGGTCGTCGATGCCGAACACGGTGCCGGCCGCTGCACCGTTACCGCTGCTGGCCAGGATGGTGATGCTGGCCGTGTCGGGCATGGTGCCGTCGAGGTAGTCCAACGGAATGGTGAAGGAACTCCAGTCCGCGGTGTTATCCTCCACGAAGAGGGTGCCGCTGGCCACGGCGATGCGCGAGTCCGATCCGGCATCCCAACGGGTGAGGGCCACGAGGATGGAGGCCACATCCTCACCCACGGGGGCGTACTTCAGTTGGCCCACCAATGCCTCTGGGCGTTGCGCGAAGGGGAAACCATCGATCACATCATCCTCCGTCACCGTGCCCGCGAAAGCCATGGAGGGGATGACGCCGAGCCCCTCCACCTGGCCCGTTGTCAGTTCCAGGTAGGAGGTGCCCACGGCACCCGGCATGCCCTGCGCGGCCAGTTCCAGACCGAAGAAGCTGCCGGTTTCGTTGAGGGTGATCCACCCTTGGGGATCCTGTATGCCGTTGTTGTCCATCCAGGTTTCGAAACCGCCGTTGGGCACTTGGGCCAGGGTAAGCGAGGGGAGAAGCAAACCGAGGGAGAGGGGTAGGGAACGAAGCATGTGTTGGGTCTTGTGCTGCTAGGACGGGCATCACCCCGCCGTTGTTACAGCACGACCTCACCCCACGTTCGAAAAGGCGCAGCGGGCCCGGAGGATAACGGGCAGCGGAACTTCTCCATCACCGTTCGGTCTTCGCACTTCCCTCACACGTCCATGATCACCACGAGCACATCGTCAACCTGGTCGTTGTTGCCTTTCCAGGACATGAACTCCTGGTGCAGGAACTGCACGGCATCCAAGGGAGGGCGTGTGGACGAACGTGCGAGCAGTTCGCGCAGGTGCCTGCCGTTGATCTTACGGTCCTTGGGACCACCGAACTGCGATTGGTAGCCGTCGGAGTGCATCACCAAGCGATCGCCGGTCCGTAGCTGCTGCTCGTGCACCTCGAAGGTCTTGTGCTGGTGCCACACATGGCCGCCCAAGGGCCACCGGCTGCATTCGAGCTGTTCGAGCACACCGTCGCGGATCACATGGCAGCGGATCAGCGCACCGGCGAAGGCCAGTTTGAGGCTGGCACGTTCCAGGGTGATGAAGCCCACATCGAGGCCGTCGTTCATGCGTTCATCGCCCGCGTACTTGGAGAAGAGGTCCACAAGGGCGCGGTCCATGGCGGCCAGCACCTTTCCCGGATCGCGCAGCTTGCGCTCCACCACCATCTGGTTCAGCAGGTTGTGACCGAGCATGGACATCAATGCACCCGGTACCCCGTGTCCGGTGCAATCGGCTACGGCCACGAACAGGTGCGTATCGGTGGCGTAGTGCCAGAGGAAGTCGCCGCTCACCACATCGCGCGGCAGCCAGAGGCAGGAGCTGGAGCGCAGGTGGGGAATGGAACCGGCGACCGG
>DASWWQ010000214.1:0-3488 GCA_036405935.1 Flavobacteriales bacterium | reverse complement strand
TAACAAATCATACAATCCACACGAGCGCGGACGAGCCTATCGAATACCGCTCGATCGTGGATCAGCGGAGCCCCACCCAGCATGTTTATATGCTCAAGGCTGATCGGGAGCCTGTCACTTGGGCGGTTCGATCCTTTGCACAGATCGTCCGATCTTCGCACCTCATTCCTACGCCAATGCCCTCCATCTCCAAGAAAGGCCAGCGTATGCCGGCCTCGCCGATCCGCAAGCTCGTTCCCTTCGCCGAAGCCGCGAAGAAGCGGGGCACCGCCGTGCTGCACCTGAACATCGGGCAGCCCGATATCCCCACGCCGCAGGTGGCCTTGGATGCGATCCACCACAACGACCTGAAGGTGGTGGAATACAGCCACAGCGCCGGTTTCGAGCCCTACCGGAAAGGCTTGGCGAAGTACTACGCCCAACACGGCATCGCGGTGACGCACGAGCAGATCATCATCACCACCGGTGGATCGGAGGCCCTGCTCTTCGGCATGATGGCCTGCTTCGACGAGGGCGATGAATTGATCGTGCCCGAACCGTTCTACGCCAACTACAACAGCTTCGCCCTCAGCGCCGGCGTGACGGTGGTGCCCGTGCGCAGCTCCATCGACAGCGGCTTCGCGCTGCCGCCGATCGCCGAGTTCAAGAAGCACCTGACGCCCCGCACCAAGGGCATCCTGATCTGCAATCCCGGAAATCCCACCGGCTACCTCTATTCCCGCGCCGAGCTGGAAACCCTGCGCGACATCGTGAAGGAGAACGACCTTTTCCTCTTCAGCGATGAGGTGTACCGCGAGTTCTGCTACGACGGTGCGCAGCACATCAGCGCGATGACCTTGAGCGGCATCGAGAACAATGTGGTGCTGATCGACAGCGTGAGCAAGCGCTACAGCATGTGCGGTGCCCGCATCGGTGCGTTCATCACCCGCAACAGCGAGCTGCTGGCCACGGCGATGAAGTTCGCCCAGGCCCGTCTGAGCCCACCCACCTTCGGACAGATCGCTTCGCAGGCCGCCCTCGATACGCCGCAGAGCTACTTCGACGAGGTGATCGCCGAGTATGTGCAACGCCGCGACACCTTGGTGAACGGCCTCAATGCCATCCCCGGTGTCACCTGCCCCATGCCGAAGGGCGCCTTCTACTGCGTGGCCCAGCTGCCCATCGATGACGCCGACACCTTCTGCCAGTGGCTGCTGGAGCACTTCGCGCACCAAGGCCACACGGTGATGATGGCCCCGGCATCCGGCTTCTATGCCGAACCCGGTCCCGGACGGCAACAGGTACGCTTGGCGTATGTGCTGGAACTGGACAAGCTGAAGCTGGCGGTGGAGTGCCTGCGTGCCGCGCTGGACCAGTATCCGGGCGTGATCCGCGAGCAGCGGGTGGGCAAGGCCTTGGCCTGAGGCGGAACGGCATCATAACCTGCGTGTGCCCAGCGCCGTACAACGGTCGCAAGCACACGCCCGATGCCACTTCTCTCCCACCCGGAGCAGGCCACTGCACACGGTCCGCAAGGACTACGTCTGCTCCTTGCTCTGTTCCTTATCCTGCCCTTGTTCACATGGGCCCAATCCCCTAGCGCGCAGCAGGCGTGGCTCCTGGGATGGACCGCGGACACGGAAAAGCAACTGCGCTCCTACGCCGCCGAACATCCCCAGGACCTGCAGGACCTGCGCGTGGATGCTTCGCAGCAGCGGATCCGGATGACGGCGCCCGACACCTTGGACGCCCGTGACCTGGAACGTTGGTTCGAACCCTTCGGGCTGGCAGTGCTGGAGCTGCGCATCGACGACGGCCTGCCCTTCTTTCCGGGTGCAGGCGATGAGGCCGATGGCGCAAAGGCGGCTTGGCTGGAGGTGAACCGCGAAGCCTACGAACGATACCGTCTGGAGATCCAACGCATTCCCACCAGCGAATGAATCCCTCGAAGTCCCTCCGCCCTCTGCTCGCGGCCGTCCCGTTGGTGCTGATGCAGGCCGCCTGGGCCCAGTGCCCGAACAACAACAGCGTGGTGGGCGGCGTGCTTACCGTGCCCTGTCCGGGCAGCATCAACACACCCTGCCTCGAAGGCGGGGAGTACGTACGACTGACCGTGGTGAACGGAAGCACCTACACCTTCTCCACCTGCGGCAACAACGCGTTCAACACCTACATCACGGTGAAGAACGCCAACGGCAGCACCAACCTCGCCTGGAACAACGATGCCTGCGGCAACCAGTCGTCCGTGACGTGGACCGCCACCTATTCGGGCGATGTGCGGGTGTTGATCGATCGCGGCAACTACTGCAGTACGTCCAACTCCTGCACCCCCATCAGCATCACCTGTTCCGGTGCACCAACGAACGACGATCGGTGCGGAGCGATAGCCTTGACCGTGAACTCCGGCTGCACTCCCTTGGGCACCGCGCCCACGAACGTGGGTGCCACCTCCACCGGCTCCGTACCCGCGCCGGGCTGCGCGAACTACAGCGGAGGCGACGTCTGGTTCTCGTGCACGGTGCCCGCCAGCGGCATGTTCACCGTATCCACCTTGCAGGTGACCAACAGTCCGCTCTACGACACCGGCCTGGCCGTGTATACCTCCAGCAACAATACCTGCTCGGGCACCTTCAGCCTGGTGTCCGGCTCGTGCGACAACGATATCGACTTCCCCTACAACGAGATGTCCAGCAGCACGGTCACCGGGCTCACACCCGGGAGCACCGCTTTCATCCGTGTCTGGGCCAACGGCAATGCGCAGTTCGGACGCTTCAACATCTGCGTCACCAGTGTGGCCTCGGATGAGACGTGCTCGGCCCAGTTGCTCACCGTGGGCGAGACCTGCATCTATTCCAGCTATTCGAACGCCGCGGCCACGCGCACCACGAACCCGTCCAACAGCAACGCTACCGGTTGCTACTGGACGAACAGCTCCAAGGACATCTGGTTCAAGTTCCAAGCTCCGGCGAACGGCCGCGTGATCATCCAGACCAATGCCGGCACGCTCACCGATGGGGTGATGGCGCTCTACTCCAACTCCAACGGCAATTGCTCCACCGGCACCTGGACCAAGCTGACCTGCAACGACGATGGCGGCCCGGGCGACATGCCGCTCCTCCAACGCTCAGGCCTGACCCCGAACGCGATGTACTGGATCCGTTTCTGGGGCTATGGCGGCGCCACCGGCACCTTCAACCTGTGCGTGTTCAGTCCCACCTCGGCGCAACTCGGTGATTGCTCCGGCAGTTCCCCCGTGTGCGATGCACAGCCCATCTCCAACAACTCCTACACCACCGGTGATGCCACGGACCTGAACTCCACCAACCGCGGATGTCTGCTGGACGGCGAGATGCAGGGCAGCTGGATCGTGTATCAAGCCTCCGCCAACGGCAACCTGGGCTTCTCCATCACCCCCACCACGAACGACGACTATGACTTCGCCGTTTGGGGCCCATACTCCGCGGGCTCGAACATCCAAAGCCTTTGTGCGCCGGCCGGAGCACCGATCC
>DASWWQ010000213.1:0-15055 GCA_036405935.1 Flavobacteriales bacterium | reverse complement strand
TCGGCGTGCACCGGCCTGAAGAACGCCACGCCGGAACGTCCGCTCTTCGCGGCCTATGAGGTGCAGTGGACCACCCCTCCCGAGGAGGAACGTTCCCTGATCACGCACGAACTGGAGGCCGTGGTGCGGCCCGCGCCCAACAACAGCATCCTGGGCATGCGCCCTACCGTGGCCCTGCACAACATGGTGAAGCCGCCGAAGAAGGAGACCGGCCTGCGTCACCTGCTGAAGAACAAGATCGGCTCGGCACCCGTGTACCTCGAACAGGTCCCGCTGAACGACATCGACGGCGCATTGGTGAACCGGCTGAACAACCACGGCTACTTCAGCGCCACGGCCCGGCACGAGACCGTGGTGAAGGGCCGCAAGGCCTCCGTGGTCTTCATCGTCGATGCCGGCGCACCGCACCGCATTCGCACCATCACCTATGCGGACAGCACGGACACGCTGAACACCCGCATCGCCCGTGCGCAGGCCCGCGCCACCATCCGGCCGAACGACATCTACGACCTGGCCGCGCTCACCGCCGAGCGCCAACGGGTCGCCGATCTCCTGCGCAACAACGGCTACTACCGCATCAAGGATGATCACCTCGTGTTCCGTGCCGATACCGGCCAGGGCATCCGGACCATGGACCTGCATCTGCGGGTGAAACCCCATACCTCGGTGGCCGCCGTGCAGCGCTACACGCTCGGCCGCATCCGGGTGCATGGTGACCATGATCCCTTGCTGGCCCCGAACGACAGCGTGTGGCAGGACAGCATGCTGTACGTGAACTACCTCAACAGCTATCGGCCGGAGGTGATCACGCGGGGCGTGTTCCTCAAGCCCGGAGCCTGGTATTCCGCCCGGTATGAGGAGTGGACCAAGCGCTACCTCTCCAGCTACGGGGTCTACAAGAGCGTCACCGTCACCTTCACCGATGACAGCACCGAGTATGGCGTGCTGCACGCGGACGTCCGCGCCGTTCCCCTGAAACGCTGGCCCTTGTACACCGAGCTGAACGCGATCAGCAAGAGCAACAACTTCGCTGGGCCCGGCATGAAGGTGGGCTTCAAGGACCGGGACCTCTTCCGGGGCGCGGAGATCCTGAACGTGGACCTCATCGGCCGCTTCGAAACGCAGGTGGCCGGCGCCAACAAGGGCACCAACGCCTACGAGATCAGCGCCAAGGCCGGATTGCAGATCCCCCGGATCGTGCCGTTCAACCTCCTGCGCACGGCACGCGCCTTCGTGCCCAGCACCCGCATCGACCTGGGTTATGGCCTCTTCCGCCGGATCGGTCTCTACGGCATCGAGTCCGCGAACGCCTCCTTCGGATACCTCTGGCGGCAGACGCCGCGCAAATGGCACGACCTGAAACTGGTGGATCTGAGCTACAGTTCGCTCTACTACAGCAGCGATGTGTTCAACGTGTTCCTCGATGCCAATCCCACCGTGCGCCGCAGTTTCGAGGAGCAGTTCATCCTGGGCACCAGCTACACGTACACCGTGTCCACCCGTCCGAGCCGGAACAAGGGCACATTGCTCACGAGCTTCGGGATCGATATCGCCGGCAACTCCTTGTCCGCGTTGAGGGGTGGGCTCTCGAACCCCGCTCCCGAAGAGGGCTACCGGCTCTTCGGCAAACGTTTCTCCCAGTTCGCTCGCTTCCGTCCGGAGCTCCGCTACAGCCAACCCTTGGGCGATGGACGATCGCAACTGGCCTCGCGGATCCAAGTGGGCGTGGCCCTGCCCTACGGCAACTCCGATGTGGTGCCCTATGTCCGCCAGTTCTTCGTCGGGGGCACCAACAGCCTGCGTGGTTTCCGGGCTCGTTCCGTGGGACCGGGCACCTATGTGCCCGCCCAACAGACCGGGGTGCTGATCGATCAGACCGGGGAGATCAAGTTCGAGGCGAACCTCGAATACCGCTTCCCCATCGCGGGCTACATCAAGGGCGCCCTCTTCACCGATGCGGGCAACGTGTGGCTGGTGAACGATGACCCCGAACGTCCGGGCGGGGTCTTCGACCTTCAGAAGGCCGTGGATGAACTGGCCGTGGATGCGGGCTTCGGCATCCGCTTCGATGCGGAGGTGATCGTCGTTCGGCTCGACATGGCCACACCGCTTCGCCGCCCCTCATTGCCCATCGGCGATCGCTGGACCTTCGACGACCTGGAGCCGAAGGTCTTCGACAACATCGTCTTCAACATCGCGATCGGTTATCCGTTCTAGCGGAATACCCAGGACCTCCTGCACGTTCCACCGCAGAGCCGCAGAGGCACGGAGAACGCCGGGACGTTTGCGAAGCGAACAGGAACCCGACGCTGGGTCGATACGGACGGAGCTCTACTTCTTCCGCTGCGCCACCGCGGCATGCACCACCTCCTGGATGCGCGTGCGGATATCCATCGACGAGAGCTTCTTGTTCTCGGCATCGGGGAACACGCGGTTGCTCAGGAAAACGTAGAGGCTGCCATCCGCCGGATCGGCCCAGACCTGTGTGCCGGTGAAACCCGTATGTCCGAAGCTGGCATAGCTCACGCACTCGCAGGCGGGACCCGGCTTTCCGGCGGGCTGGGGTTTGTCCCAACCCAGGCCCCGACGGTTGAGGTCGGCCTGTGGACCCGTGCCCGGTTTGCAGAAGCGGCATCGGGTGAACTCCTCCACCGTGCTCTGTTGCAGGTAGCGTACACCGCCGTAAGTGCCACCGTTCAACAGCAACTGCATCACCACGGCCAGATCGTTGGCATCGCTGAAAAGTCCGGCGTGCCCGGCCACACCGCCCATCATGGCCGCGCCCGGGTCGTGCACATCGCCCTGCACCTGCTGTTTGCGGAAGAGCTTGTCGTCCTCCGTAGGCATCAACCGATCCAGCGGAAAACGCTTCCAGGGCTGATAGCCCATGGTCGTGAGGCCGAGCGGTGCATAGAACCGCGTACGGAGGAAGAGGTCCTGCGGCATGCCCGACACGCGTTCCACCACCCGCTGCAGCAGGTACATGCCCATGTCGCTGTACACGTATTCCCCCGGTTTGCCCAGCGGCGTGCGCAACACCCACTCCACCAGGCTGTCGGTATAGGTGTTCTGCAGATAGCGTCCGGGGCCGATGCGTAGCTGGTGCGTGGCACTGCTATCGGCCTGCACCACACCGCTCCGATAACCGGATCCTTCCTGGATGCGCTTGTAGAACGGAACGAAGGCCTTGAATCCCGCTTGGTGCGTAAGGATGTCGCTGAGCTTCATCGCCGCATGCGTCGGGTAGGCGGCCTTCAATTCCGTGAGGTGGTCACCCAACGTTCCTTCCACATCGATCCGGCCTTCGTCCGCGAGCTTCATCAAGGCCAGCGTGGTGCCGGCCACCTTGCTGATGCTAGCCAGGTCGTAGAGGTCGGTGTTGCGAACCACAGCGCTACTGCCGTACATCGGTGAACCATAGGCCTTGTCCCAGATCACCTTGCCGTCCTGCGCCACCAACACTTGGCAGCCGGGAAATGCGCCCGCCGCGATGCCCTCCTGAACGATGCTGTCGATGGGCTTGAGCGCAGCCGCGGGGATGCCGTCCTCCTCCGGGGTCACGTAGCCCAAACGAACGGCCGCAGGCAGCTGGAAGCCGCTGCCGATCTGGAAGATCGAAGAGGCGGAGATCGGCAACTTGCCGGTGATGGCCATGCCGCCGAAGATGGCCTGTGCCGCGAGGTCCTGCGTGTCCTCGTTCTCCTCGTAGGTGGTGACGATCGCATCCCAGCGTTGCGAGCCGTAGGCCGTGGCCAGGCGATACGGGTTGGTGAAGAGCGTGAACACCAAGGGCTGCTGATCGTCGATGCGGCGCAGTAGATCGAGCGTTAGCTGCGGTACACCGAACTCCTTGTCCGCCCGGTACGAGGTACCATGCACGGAGGCGATCACCACATCGTAGCCCTTGAGCTTCTCCAGGAGCGCCTTGCTGCTATCGGGCTTCAGCACCTTGTCCACGGCGAACTCCGTGATGCTGGCGTAACGCGCAAGCGCCTGTTGGAACTTGTTGTGCGCCTTGTCGCCGATCACCAACGAAGCGATGCGGATGCTGTCCAAACGTTGCAGCGGCAGGATGCCTTCGTTGCGCACCACGGTGACGGCCTGTGCATACAGCTTCCGGCGCAGTGCCATCGCATCCGGCGTGGCCAGTTCGGCCTGGATGTTCGCCAAAGGCACCGACTGCTTCCGATCGAGGCCGGCCCATTCCTTCGCGCGCAGCACCTTCAGGCATTTGTGGTCGATCATCTCACGCGGCACCAGCCCGCTGTCCACCGCCGCACGGATACGATCGATGGCCTTCACGGGATCCTGCGGGAAGAGCAGCACATCGTTTCCGGCCATCAACGCGCGCAGTTCGATCTCGCCGGGTGCGCCCTTATCGGCCACACCACGCATGTTGAGGGCATCGGTGAAGATCAGTCCCTTGAAACCGAATTCGGTCTCGAGCAGATCGCTCACCACCGGGCGGCTGAACGTGCTGGGCAGGCCGGGCGTGGGATCCAACGCGGGCACTTCGAGATGCGCCACCATCATGGCGATCAACCCTTCGTCCACCATGCGCTGGAACGGGTACAGCTCCAAGGAATCGAGACGGGCACGCGTATGTGCGATGACGGGAAGGCCGAGGTGACTGTCCGTATCGGTATCCCCATGACCGGGGAAGTGCTTGGCCGTGGCGATGACGCCGGCGTTCTGCAAGCCGCGCATGTAGGCGATCGACTTGCGGGCCACCAGTTCACGGTCCTCCCCGAAGCTGCGGTCGTTGATCACCGGGTTCTTCGGGTTGTTGTTCACGTCGGCCACGGGACTGAAGCTGACGTGCACACCGAGCCGTTTCATCTGGCGCGCGATCTCCGCACCCATCGCTTCGATGCCCGCATCCTCCTGCAAGGCCCCGAGCGTCATCTGTTTCGGGAAACGGACCGTACTGTCGAGCCGCATGGCCAGGCCCCATTCGAGGTCCATGCCGATGAGCAGGGGCGTGCGCGCGAGTTGCTGGTACCGGTTGGTGAGCTTGGCCTGGCGCGAAGGTCCACCTTGGAAGAAGATGAGACCACCGATGTTGCGGTCCTTCACCAAGGCCTCCACCTCCGCCACATGCTTCGCATCCTTGTTGCTGTATGCCGCCACCATCATCAGCTGCGCGATGCGGGCGTCCAGGTCCAGCGTGGTGAAGACGGAGTCGGCCCAAGGTGAGGGCGCGGAAAGGAAAGCCGGACCGCCCATCGTCGTCCGAGGTGAACTACCGCCGAGGGAGAGCAGCGCGACGGCCACCAAGGAAGGGATCAGGAAGGAACGGTTCATGGGCATCCACAAAGTACCGGGCTGCGGCAGGGGTGTTCGGCCCACGATCCATGCCACTTTTGAACACGGACACCGGCATAGCGTGTCCCGACCGGGAAAGTAACGCCCATCAAGGCACGATAATTTCACCGCCCGTGCTTCCGTTGGACCATCCTGTGCGCCTCTCGATCACCCTCTCCTTCCTGCTCGTCGCCGCCTCGGGTTCCGCACAAAAAGTGTCGGAGTTCCTTCCGGACCTCATCGCCACGGTGAAGACCTTCAACGATGCCCGCACCGATGCCCGGAGGGACAGTCTCAGTGAGCGCATCAATGCCGGTCTGCATCTGGTGCTGCAGGCGGATGACGCCTTCAAAGCCGACCTCACCTCCCTGCCCTTGAGCCGTGTGGATGCACCCGATGGCAAGTTCCGCTTGATCACCTGGAACGTGCCCTACGAGGATGGCACCTTCAGCTTCCATGGACTGCTGGCCGTGCAGGACGAGAACCGTGAAGTGGTCCATGAGCTGCATGATCATGATACGCATCCGACCCTGCCGCTCACGAAGAAACTGGCACCCGCCAACTGGTTCGGCGCGCTTTACTATACCGTGATCCCCAACACGATCGGCAAGCGCACCTACTATACGTTGTTGGGCTGGAGGGGCCACAGCCTCATCGAAACGCGCAAGGTGATCGACGTGCTCACGTTCAACGGCCCCACCCCCACCTTCGGTGCCACGATCTTCGATGACGGCAAGTTGAAGCACAGCCGAAAGATCTTCGGCTACAACGCGCAAGGCAGCATGAGCCTGAAATACGATGCTCCGAACAAAGCCATCGTTTTCAACCATTTGGCACCGATCCAGCAGGAGTTCGCCGGCAAGCCCGAGCTGCTGGGGGCCGACCTGAGCTTCGATGCCTATGTGTGGTACCGCAACGAATGGCGTTTCCTCCGCGATGTGGATGCCCGCAACATGGATCTCACGCGGCCATCCAAACGTCCACCTCCAGCACCCGGCAAACCTTAGACACCGGTATCGGGCGGGCAACAAAAAGGCCGGGCCCTGAACGGACCCGGCCCTTTTGTTGTCGGGGATCCTCAGCGGCGCACCACCAAGCGCTGTATCAGCACCGAGCCGTCCACGGTGGCCTTGAGCGTGTAGATGCCGTTGTTCAGACCACCGAGATCGAGCACCGCAGCACCGGGCTGCACGCTGCGCTGAGCCGCATGCACCAGGCGTCCGGTGGCATCGATGACCTCATAGTTCACCACACCGGCACTGCCATGGGGCAAGGTCACGTTGAACTCACCGGTGCCCGGGTTCGGCCAAACGGCCAAAGCGCCGCCGTTCAGGTCCACCAGACCCACGGAGTTCTCCACGCAGAAGGTGTGCGACACCTCATCGGAGAACACTCCGTTCCCGGTCACCAAGGTCTGTCCCCCACTGGTCACGGTGTAGCTGCCCGTGCCGTAGTCGCAGCAGAGACCATCCTCCGCCGTATCGAATATGGTCAGCACGTAGCATCCTTCGGCCAAGCAAAGGTCCTCGATGAAGAGTTGCCCATCGGCATCATCGGGATAGCCGCCACCACTGCCCACCACCGCTCCACCGACCTGCGTGGTGACCTGCCAGCTCGTCTCGGACCCGTAGTCGTCCAACGTCAGGTTGAAGGCCACCTGTGCACCGGGATTCGCGATGCTGAACTCCACATCGCGCATATCGTTCACGTTGTTCATGTCCGCCACACCGTTCGGCAGGCCGCTCGTCACCGTGTACGTGTTCAGGCCGTTGGCCACCGTTACGGTGGGCATGGTCACGGTGGCCGTGGCGCCGGACGCCAAGGAGCCGGTCCAGTTCTCCGTGCCGCTGGCACCTCCCACCAGCTGCCAGCTCAGCGTAAGACTGGTCAAGGTGCTGGTACCTGCATTGCGGATCACCACTTCGGGCTGCACGCTGGATACGTTGCAACCGTTCTCGGGGATGTTGTTGATCCCTTGGATGGCCCCATCGACGGCGAAGGAGGCGGCGTTGGGATCGTGACCATCGAGGATGTCCGCGCAACTGCCGAGCCACTCATCCAGCAGCGGATGGCTCACGCTGAACTTGCCGTAATAGTCCGTGCAGTTGCAGCCGAACGTTCCTCCGAAGAGTTGACCCACCAAGCGGCCGTTCTGGTCCCAGAGGCCACTACCGCTGCTACCTCCCTCCGTGGTGCCGTCATCCCAGGCATCCACCTGCCAGGTCTGTGCACCGCCGTAGTTGGTGGAAGCTGACGTTTCTCCGTTGAAGGAGATCTTCTTCTGGTCGCCGGAGGGGTGGTGGATGCCGACCTGGTCCAACGGGGCCGCACCGGAGGCGTCCCACCCGCTGTAATAGACGTTGTAGCCGCTGGGCGGTGTACTGTTGAGCCGGAGCAGGGCCACATCGGAGCCACCGCTGTTCTCCAACAGGGTGGCACCGCTGACCGTCTGGTTCATCGGCGTGTTGGTGTTGGTGGCGCAGGTGCTGCTCTCCCAATTGAAGGCGAACACCCAGTTGCTCACGCTGCCGGAGACGCAGTGGTTCGCGGTGAGGAAATAGGGCGTGCCATCGTTGGAGCAGTTGTTGATCAACTGGCCGGTGCACCAATCGCCTCCGTTCACCACGATACGGGCCACCGAGCGGATCTGGGCGTTCCAGGGATCGCCTTCGGGACAGATGACGTTGTTGTTGCACCCCAGGCTCTCATTGAACCCTTTCCGTGCGGCGAAGCTGTCGCGATATCCTTGCGTCACCTGACCGATCCGCAGGCGTCCCTGACCGGCCACGGCGGCAGGCTCATCGTACTCCACCGTGATGCGATCGCCGGGCAGCAGGCCCACTCCCAGTTCGGTATGGCCCGGATTGCTCTGCGCCGTGAAGGCACCCAAGGTTTCCCCGCTCGGGGTGTACACGAAGACCTTTCCGCCTTCGGGAACCTCGAACGTGTTGAACTCGAAGTTGATGCTGAAGGCCTCCTTCAGTTCGATCGAAAGGCGCCACACGCGATCTCCATTGGGCAGAACATCCCACACACCGCTGTTGTCCAAGGTGAGGTCCGTCGCATGGTTCACCCCGAAACGCAGGCGCTTGTTGCCATCGGCAGCGCGCTGTTCATCCTCGGCGAGCAGGGCTTGGCGGTCCAGGGCGTTCCGCTTGTAGACCGGCACTTCGGAAAGCCCCATCTTCTTCGCGTGCCGCGCCCAAGGTGTACCCTCGAAGGCGATCTGGGCGGAGGATGGTGCTGCGGCCAGCAAGCCTGCGATAAGCAGCAGGTGGAGAGGTATGCGTTGTTCCATACTACGTCGGTTCAGGTTTGTGGTCCCCCGGTGGCCAAGGACGGTCGGTTTGTTGAGGGCCGAAATTAGGTCCCCCTCTGTCCGCCGAGCGTCAAGATCGACGGACGCGCTTGGTGGGCCACGGATCGCGGATGCAGGTTGACAACTCCCACCCCATGCAGCTGTCACCTTCGGGCCATGGGCTACCTTCGCGCCACGAAAAACAGCCGATCCATGCTCACAGCCACCCGCACCAAGGTCCATAACTTCAGTGCCGGACCGTGCATCCTTCCGCAAGAGGTGTTCCAGGAAGCAGCGCAAGCCGTGCTCGACTTCGAGGGCAGCGGACTCAGCATACTGGAGATCAGCCATCGCAGCAAGCCTTTCGAGGCGGTGATGGCCAAGGCCCAAGGTCTGGTGAAGGAGCTGCTCGGCGCTCCGGACCACTATGAGGTGGTGTTCCTCGGCGGCGGTGCCAGCATGGGCTTCCACATGGTGCCCTTGAACTACATGCGCGTCGGAGGGAAGGCCGCATATGCCAATACCGGTGAATGGGCCACGCGGGCGATCAAGGAGAGCCGGATGGCCGGTGAGACCATCGTGGTGGCCAGCAGCGAGGACAAGAACTTCAGCTACATCCCCAAGGGCTTCGCCATTCCATCGGACGCCGATTACTTCCACTTCACCAGCAACAACACCATCTTCGGAACGCAGTTCAAGCAGTTCCCCAAGAGCCCGGTGCCGGTGGTGTGCGACATGAGCAGCGACATCTTCAGCCGTCCGGTGAACGTGGCCGACTTCGCCCTGATCTACGGTGGCGCACAGAAGAACATGGGACCCGCCGGTGCCACGGTGTACCTCTTCGACCCGGCATACCTCGGGAAGACCGGCCGCAAGCTGAGCCCGATGATGGACCTGAAGAACCATGCGAGCAAGGAAAGCATGTACAACACGCCGCCGGTGTTCCCGGTGTACGTGAGCATGCTCACCCTGCAATGGATGAAGAAGGTCGGTGGGGTGGCCGCGATCGAGCAGCGTAACATCGCCAAGGCCGAGCTCCTTTACAAGACCATCGATGCCCTGCCCCTCTTCCAAGGCACCACCGCCGTGGAGGACCGCTCCCTGATGAACCCCACGTTCGTGATGACGGACGCCGCCCTGGAACCCGCCTTCGACGCGATGTGGAAGGAGGCCGGCATCAGCGGTATCCGCGGCCACCGCAGCGTGGGTGGCTACCGCGCCAGCATGTACAACGCCCTGCCCATCGAGAGCGTGCAGGTGCTGGTGGACGTCATGACCGAGTTCGCCCGCAAGAACGGATAATACGCAACACAACGCTCCGGCCCTCACGATGCGCATCCACGCCAACGACGGGATCTCCTCCCAAGCCAAGGCCCGCCTCCAACAGGAAGGCTTCCACATCACCACCGAACATGTGCCCCAGGACCAGCTGGTGGCCTACCTCAACGCCGAGGCCGTGGACGTGCTGCTGGTACGCAGTGCCACCAAGGCCCGCAAGGAGCTGATCGACGCCTGCACCAACCTGAAGCTCATCGGCCGCGGCGGTGTAGGACTGGACAACATCGATGTGGCGCATGCCCGGGAGAAGGGCATCCCCGTGATCAATACCCCGGCCTCCTCGTCGATCTCCGTGGCCGAGCTGGTGATCGCGCACCTCACCGGGCTGATGCGTAACCTGCACAAGGCCAATCGCCGCATGCCCGGTGAAGGCCTTATGCTGTTCAAGGACCTGAAGAAGGAATACGAGAAGGGCACCGAAGTGCGCGGCAAGACGCTCGGCGTGATCGGCTTCGGCCGCATCGGTCAATGGACCGCCCGCTACGCCTTGGGGCTTGGAATGAAGGTGGTCTACACCGACAACCACGCCACGGCCGAAAGCATCGAACTGGAGATCGGTGGCCAGACCATCCGGGTGGGCGTGAAGCTGGTGACCTTGGACGAACTGCTGGAGCAGAGCGATGCCATCAGCCTGCATGTACCGGCCCAGAAGGACGGCAGCCCCGTGCTGGGCACTGCACAACTGGCCAAGGTGAAGCCCGGCGTGGTGATCGTGAACACCGCTCGTGGTGGCAGCGTGGACGAGAGCGCTTTGTTGGCCGCCCTGAACGATGGTCGTGTGAAGGCCGCCGCCTTGGACGTCTTCGAGAACGAACCCACCCCCCGGGCCGAACTGCTCGCCCACGCCAACATCAGCCTGAGCCCCCATATCGGTGCGGCCACCGCGGAGGCCCAAGGCCGCGTGGGGGATGAACTCGTGGAGCAGATCGTGAGCTGGCGGGAGCAGGTGACCGTGGGCCGGGGATGATCCGCCTGCGGCCGTTCCGCGCTTGGCGCCCCACGCCGGACAAGGCCCACTTGGTGGGCTCACGTTCCTACGTGTCCTATACCGACGACCAGCTGCGCGACAAGCTGGACGGTAATCCCTATTCCTATCTCCACATCATCCATCCCGACCACGGGAATGACGCGCACCTTTCGCGCCAAGAACGTTTCGCCCGCGTGCGCCGCAAGTTCGATGAGTTCGTCGGGGAAGGTTGGCTCAAGCGGGATGAGATCCCTTGCATATACGTGTACGAGCAGAGCAAGGTCGGCTCCCTGTCGCGGGGCATCATCGCCGGCATCCATGTGGGCGACTATCGTGCGGGTCGTGTGAAGGTGCACGAGCATACCCTCCAGGCCCGGGAGGAACTCTTCAAGGAATACCTCGACATCACGGGTGTCAATGCGGAACCGGTGCTGCTGGCCGCTCCCGGATCGCACGAACTCGACACGTTGATCTCCGCCGTGGTGTTGGATCGGCCCCACTTCGATTTCACCACCACCGACAAGGTGCGGCATCGCCTGTGGTGCGTGCCCGAGGGAAACTTCACCGAACGCATGCAGGCCCATTTCGCGGCCATCGATGCCGTGTACATCGCCGACGGCCACCATCGCTTCGCCAGCAGCGCCCGCTTGGCCGAGGCCCGTGGAGCCTTCGCTGAGCATCCCAAGGCCTGGTGCCTGGCCTTCATCGTGCCCGAAGAGCATCTCCACATCCACAATTTCGATCGCGCGGTCACCAGCCTGGGCGGTATGGACACCGACGAACTGCTCAAGGCACTGTCCGAGGTGGGAACCCTGAAGCCCAGCCCCCACGCCCCCACCGCCTTCCCCGATCCTGGACAGGTCCACGTCTGCACGCGCCAAGGTTGGTTCAACCTCACCTTGCCGATTCCCGGCGACCAGGCCAGCCCCGCCGACCGCTTGGATGCGAGCGTACTGAGCGATGCCGTGCTCGCCCCCGTACTGGGCATCCAGGACCTGCGCACCGACCCGCATGTGAAGTTCATCCCGGGCATCCAGGGCGTGAAGACCTTGGAACGCATGGTGCGTGAGGGTGAGGCCGCGGTAGCCTTCCACCTGCGCCCGGTCAGCTTCGATGAGCTGAAGGCCGTGGCCGACAGCGGTGGGTGCATGCCGCCGAAAAGCACCTACATCGAGCCCAAGTTGCGCAGCGGACTCACCGTGTATCCGCTGGAGGATTGACCGTCATGCCCGACCTTGCAGAGCGTTATGCCCGGGTGAAAGCGACCCTGCCAGCAGGGGTGAAGCTCGTTGCGGTCAGCAAGACCCGCTCCGTGGACGAGATCCGCGCCCTGTATGATCTGGGGCAACGCGCCTTCGGGGAGAACTACCCCCAGGAACTGCGTGAGAAGGCACCGCAGCTGCCCTCCGACATCGAGTGGCACTTCATCGGTCACCTCCAGCGCAGCAACGTGAAGCATGTGCTGCCCTTGGCCCACTTGGTGCACGGTGTGGATAGCGAAAGCCTGCTGGACGAGATCGACAAGCGCGCGGTGGCAAGGCCGGCGGAGGTGCTCTTGCAGGTGCACATCGCACAAGAAGAGACGAAACATGGATTCCTGGTCCCGGAGATCCAGACGCTGTGGTCCGGTGCCGCCTTGGACCAGCGCTGGCCGCGGATCCGCTTCCGGGGACTGATGGGCATGGCCACCAACACCACCGATACCCAGACCATCGTGGGTGAATTCCGCCGTTTGAAGGGGCTTTTCGACGAAATGCAAGGCCCGATCGGGTTCGATACGCTGAGCATGGGCATGAGCGGTGACGCCCCTTTGGCCATCGCCGAAGGCAGCACCTTGATCCGTATCGGCTCGGCCATTTTCGGTGCCCGATCGTGAACAGGCAGTTGTCCACGATCGGGCAACCCCGCTGGTAATGAGCGTCTAACGCGTGTAACTTCGGCCTGTCAACGCCCACCCATGAAGCAACTGCTACCCCTCACCGTACTGACCGGCCTGCTTGCGATGCCCGTCCACGCCCAGCGGAACGTGGAGGTGGGGCTCTCCTCCGGGGTCACCCACTACTACGGTGACCTGGGCAATTGGGACGGTGGCATGCAATGGAACAGCATGCGGCCCGGCATGGCCATCACCTTCCGCGACTACTTCAACAACCCCAAGCGCTACGTCACCCGGGCGCTGACCACCGAGACCCGACTGAGCTGGCACCGCATCGGCTACAACGAGGTGGAGCCCACGGCCGGCCTCAGCGGAACGGACCTGCGCAACTTCCGTCGCGGCCTCAACTTCCGCAACGACCTCTACGGCATCAGCCAACACCTCGTGCTGAACATGTACCGGGAGCCGTACACCCCGCTCTTCAAACAACGCTTCTTCGCCTATGCCTATATCGGTGTAGGCCTCTATTATGGCCGCCCGAAGGGCGATCTTTTCCGTGGTTCACCCGACCTCTCCAACCGTTACCACTATTGGGATGACGGTACGATCCGCGATACGCCGCGGGGCTCCGGGGGCGGAAACGTGGTCGAGCAGGACGGCACCTACGAGACCGACCTCTACAGCTACGTCACCCAAGGTGAAGGCGAGGGAGAAGGCGCCATGGCCATGGCCCGCCCCTCCCCTTGGCATGTCGGGTTCCCCATGGGCTTCGGCATCCGCTACATGCTCTCCAAGAACCTGAGCGTGGGAGCGGAGTTCAGCTACTATACCTTCCTCACCGACATGCTGGACAACGTCAGCGGACGCTACGCCACCTATGCCGAGATCGGACAGGCGTATCCCAACGACAGCACGGCGCAATACATGGCACGCTACATCAGCGATCCAACGGGTTGGGGCACCAACGGCGAAGCGGGGCCCGCCACCAGCAAACGCGGAAACCCCGGCTTGCCGGACACCTTCAGCTACTTCATGTTCGAGGTGAGCTACAAGTTCAAACGATCACCCTCGCGCCGTTCCTTCGTGAGCCTCTAGACGCGCCTGCGGCACTTGCGAACGGCGGCCCCACAGGCCGCCGTTGGTGTTCCCGCCAACTACCTTCGCGGCCATGTCCGCCAAGAAGAACGAACAGCTCGACAAGGCCTTCGCCGCTTTGCTGAGCGACGATGATGCCAAGGCCTTGGAAGCGATCGCGCAGATCGACCGCATCGGCGATGCCAAGGCCATCTTCCCGCTCTTGGAGGCCTTGGTGAGGACCACCGATCATACCCGCCAACAACGCATCCATTCCCTGCTGTACCAAGTGAAGGCCAGCGGCGCCGCCGAGGAGCTCATGCGCGCATTGGATGAACCGGGATTGGCGTCCGTTCGGAAAACGGTGCTCGCCACGTTCTGGAACGCCGGTCTCGATGCTTCCCCCTATACGGAACGCCTGATCACCATCGCTGCGCAAGGCGATGCGGAGGAGTGCTTCGAGTGCCTCACGATCCTGGAGAACCAGGAGGTGCTTCCCGAAAAGGCCGTGCTCAAGGGTATACAGACCCTCAACAAGGCCATTGCCGCCAACACCGACGAATACCGGGGTGCGATGCTCGGATCGTTGTTGGTCGAGTTGAAGGCCCGCGTAGGGAAGGATTAGTTCGTCCCGATGACCAGGAACGAACGGATCACAGACCGATGAGGCCGAAACGGTAGCGCTTGCCACCGTTGTGCATCATCGCCAGCACCACCAGATCACCGTTCAGTTCGAAGAAGAAGGGCGTGGTCAGGCTCATCTCGAACACCGCGCCTTCGTGCAGATGGAACAACGGCAGGCCGAACCTGCGGTCGCCGTGGGCCAAGCGTCCATCGGGCTCCACCACCTGCAGGAAGGTGGCGTGCATCGTTTTCGCATCGAACGACTTGTGCTTCACGTAGCGCGTGCCATCGGGCTCGGTCCAGTTGGCCGGAGGGATCGAGGGGATGCTCAGTTCGGTATTGTTCCACAGGATATGGAGGCGATCCTCCTTCAGCAGGTACACGAACGAACCGAACTCATCCTGCGAAAGGCTGCTGCGCGCCTCCTGATGCTTCTCCACCACCTGCCACCAAACGGGAGCACCCGATTGCCCATCCAGTGAAAGGACGAGCGCATCATCGTAGATCCACTCGTAGGTGAACTGCATCGGTGACGAACCGGCAACGGCCTTGCTGCTGTGCTTCATCTGCTCCA
>DASWWQ010000212.1:0-6796 GCA_036405935.1 Flavobacteriales bacterium | reverse complement strand
ATGGGTGTGCGCTGGGCGCGGAGGCCGCGAAAATAGCGGAAGGCCGCCCGTGGCCCGCGCCGACGGCCGCATTCCCGTCCGCGATCGCCGGACGCAGCCTCAGCTGGCCGCCGAGGCCCCTTGGAACAAGCGCACGGCCCCGACCAGGATGGCGCCCCAGGCCACCACGTACGAACCCGTGCCGCTGGAGTTGTAATAGCTGACCGTGGTGATGAGGATGCCCACGACGCAGATGATCCCGCCGATGAGCATGTCCTTGCGTGCCGCCTTGTCCTTCAGTTCCTGGCGTTCGCGGTTCTGTTGCAGGATGCTGCCGATCAAGCTGCTGACCTGCTCGGGCTCCATGCCGCCATTGAGCAACAGGGTCTTCACGTCCTTGATGTTCATGTTGGGACGCGAAAGCCGGATGGTGGCCTCACGCACCAAGGCCTGGAGATCCTGCTGGGGCGGGGTGGTGGGTTCCAAGGGGGCAAGGTAGGGACCGGGGATGGACGCGCATGAGCGTGGCAGGAGCGAGCGGATCGCTCGGTAGCGGATTACATTCGTGAAAACCACCGACCATGAGAACCCCGATGATCGTTCTGACCTTGTTGATGTCCTGCTCGCTATCAGCGCAAATAGCACTCGAGCACATCTATGAGGATGCTGGATTCTACCACGTCAATGGCATCCAAAGAGGACAATTGTACATGGTGGACCTTGAAGCGAGCGGGAAACGTTACATCGAAGTGGATAGGACGGCGTACATGATCAGATTGTTCCACTTGGACCACTCCTTGGACCGGGAATTCTCCTTTTCGCAAGTACCCATAAGCGAGGGAACGGGCTATGTGATGTACGTGACCGAACATCTGTTCGATAGCGATGATGGGTTGGAGTTCCTCTATTTCACCGACAGCGGAATGGGACTGCGGTTCACCGGTGTTTACAATGAGGATGGTACGGACCTGCTTGCCGTCTACGACGAGGTGCCCTATGTGTTCACGTCCTTCCATCAGCAACATTACCCGGTATACAATACACCGGAGGGTGCGAAGCTGATCCTGAGCCGGACGGACGGGTCTGCCAAGGTCTACGGTCTTGGTGGAATGTTCACTACGGGAATGTTGCAAGAACAAGAGGGCCACCAGCCCTTGGGAGTTTCCGCGATGCACGTTTTCCCGAATCCTTCCTCTGGTCGGGTGCGTGTTGAATCGGGACTTCAGGTGAACCCTGCATCATCGCGGCTGGAGATAGTCGACGCTCAGGGAAGTGTTGTTCACGTGAGGTCATCGATCGGATCAGGCCCGGTGGAACTCGATCTGGCACATCTCTCGCCCGGGGTTTACGGATTGATCCTTCGATCCGGTGGAGCGGTAGTATCACAAGGGGAGTTCGTCAAAACGAATTGACCCTTCACTTCATCGCATACACCTTCCCCGGCAGCGCCCTGACCACACCGTTGAACTCCAGGTTCAGCAGCAGGCCCGCTGCGCGGTTGGAGGGCAGGTGGCTTTCCGCGCAGAGCGAATCGATGTCCACCTTGCCGCGTGAACGGATGATGTCCACCAAGGTCTGCTCCTCGGGTAGCAGCTCGGTGAAAAGCGGCACCTGTTCAGCCGCGCGTTTCTTGGGCTTGGGCAGCCACTCCATCAGTTCCAGTACGTCCTGGGCCCCGGTGATCAGGTGCGCCTTGTTGTCCTTGATCAGGCGGTTGCAGCCGATGCTGCGTGCATCCGTGGGGCGTCCCGGGAAGGCCATCACCTCGCGGTCGTAGCTGTTGGCGATGTCGGCCGTGATCAACGAGCCGCCCTTGGTGCCGCTTTCCACCACGATCGTGCAGTCGCTCAGTCCTGCGATCACCCGGTTGCGTGCCGGGAAGTTGCCCGGTGCGAAGGGGGCCCCGCTGGGCAGTTCGCTCACCAAGGCACCGTGCTCCAGCATCTCCTTCGCAGTGGCCGCATGATCGCCCGGGTACAAACGATCCAACCCGTGCGCCACGCAGCCGATGGTGTCCAACCCGTTCTTCAAGGCCGTGCGATGCGCGATGATGTCGATGCCGTAGGCCAATCCGCTCACGATCAGCGCGCCACTGTCCTTCAGGCCTTCCACCAATTGCTCGCAGAGCGCCTTGCCGTGCTCGCTCGGTGTGCGTGTGCCTACGATGGCCACGCTTCGCCCCGCCTGTAGTTCGGCGTTGCCCTTCGCGAAGAGCAGCACGGGTGCGTCCTCGCACGGTTTCAAGCGACGCGGATAATCCTCATCGAGGTAGAACAGCATCCGCAACCTGTGCTTGCGGACATAGGTGAGCTCGGCCTCGGCCTGCTTCAGCACCTTGCTGTCCTTGATGGAGGCGGCCAACGTTGGGCCGATGCCCGGCACCTTCTCCAAGGAGCGCCGCACGGTCTTGTCGGTGAACAGCGGGTCCACGCCCCCGCAGTACGCCACGAGGTTGCGGGCGTTGATGGGGCCGATGCCTTTGAGCATCGATAGCGCGATACGGTGTATCCAAAGCTGATCTTCCATAGGGATGGTGGTGGTCGGTGATCGCTACTTTCGCCGTCACCGCAAGGAACCCAATGTAATGTCCTTCACCAGGTCGCTACTGTGTACGCTGTTGCTCTGGGTAGGTCACCTTTCGGTGGCGCAGTCGGTGGAGTTCGAGGGCAGAGTAGTGTCGACGCAGGGGGCGGAACCGGTGTTCGCCGCAGTAGTGGCCTTCGGTGAAGTGCGGACCACGACGGATGACCTAGGCTTGTTCCGAGTGCAGGTGCCGGTGGGCCGCCAGCCCCTGTTGGTGCGCGCAATGGGCTTCGGGGAATGGCGCGACACGGTGGATGTGCAGCCGGACAGGAAGGGGTATGTGGTGATCCTGACCCCGGCCAACTCGGAACTCGACATGGTAGTGGTGAGCGCAGGAAAGTTCGATCAACGTGTGGGGGAGGTGACGCAGTCGCTCAGCGTGCTACGGCCCGAACTCGTTCGCAACAAGAACATCGTGGCGCTCAATGATGCGCTCGATCAAGTGCCCGGCGTGGTGGTGGTGGACAACGATCCGCAGATCCGGGCCGGTAGCGGTTTCAGCTATGGGGCGGGCAGCCGTGTGATGATGCTCGTGGACGACCTGCCCATCCTCAGCGGTGATATCGGCCGGCCCAGCTGGACCTTCCTCCCCATCGAGAACCTGGAGCAAGTGGAAGTGATCAAGGGAGCCAGCAGCGTGCTGTACGGCAGTGCGGCCTTGAGCGGCGTGATCAACGTGCGCACGGCCTATCCACGTGCCACGCCCCGCACACGCGCCACGGTGTTCGGAGGGTTCTACGATACGCCCGGACATGCACCGGCGAAATGGTGGGGCGACAACCCGCCGGCCTTCACCGGGGCCAACTTCTTCCACGCGCAACAGTTCGGGGCCTTCGACCTGGTGATCGGTGGCAATGCCTTCACGGATGCCGGATATGTGGGCCCCGAGCGCATCCGTGCCGACAGCCTGGAACAGGACCCCTATCACAACCGTCCATCGGCCTACGAGAACCGGGTGCGCTTCAACGTGGCCACGCGGTGGCGCAACAAGAAGGTGCATGGGCTCAACTACGGCGTGAACGCGAACGCGATGAAGAGCCGCTCGATCAGTGTCCTGCTCTGGGACGATACCGACGAAGGATTGTTCCGTCCGGAGCCTGGCACGAGCACTTCCACCCGGGGCACCCAGTACTACATCGACCCCTTCGTGAACTACCACAGTGCGGCCGGCACTCGCCACACGCTGCGGGGCCGGCTCTATCGCCAGGATTTCGAGAACAACAATGCGCAGAGCAACTCCAACGACCTGTACTACGGCGAATACCAGGTGCAGCAGAAGGTCGACTGGAGAGGGCCCTTGGTGGTGACCGCAGGGGTCACGCTGCAACGCACCTTCAGCAAGGCCCTGCTCTACAGCGGTGATCCGGATGGAGATGGGGTGAACGCTGCGTTGGACCGATCCGCCTATCTGCAGGTCGACAAGCAGTTCCTGGACAAGCTCTCGATCAGTGCGGGTGCGCGTTACAGTTCGTTCCAGGTGAACACGGTGGAGCAGTCCACGCCCGTGTTCCGTGCCGGCGCCACCTACCGTTTGTTGAAGGCCACCTATGTGCGGGCCAGCTACGGCCAGGGCTTCCGCTTCCCGACGATCGGCGAACGCTACATCCGCACCGCCGTGGGCCTGTTGAACATCTATCCCAACGAGGACCTTCGCGCGGAGCGGAGCTACAACATGGAGGCGGGTGTGAAGCAGGGTTTCACCTTCGGCAGGTTCAAGGGCTACCTGGATGCCGTGGTCTTCCAGCAGGAGTTCGAGGACTACGTGGAGTTCACCTTCGGCGTATGGGCGAACGGCAACGTCAGCAATCTTTTCGGCCTCGGTTTCCGTTCGGTGAACACCGGCGGTGCGCGGATCACCGGGGGTGAGGCCGAGCTTACCGCCACGGGTGATGTGGGTGCAGTGCATCTCGATCTGATGATGGGCTATACCACCACGCTCCCGGTGAGCACCACGCCGCATCAGGTCTACGCCACGGACAACTCCAGTCTGCTGAACGAGGCCTACACCTACAGCAACACCAGCTACGATACCACGGACAACATCCTGAAGTTCCGCGTGCAGCATCTGTTCCGTGCCGATGCGCAGGCCAAGTACCATCGGCTTTCCATCGGGGGCAGCGTGCGATACAACAGCCACGTGCGCAACATCGATCGCATCTTCGTGCAGCTGGACGAAGGCGCTCCACCGCTACAACTGGCCACAGGCGTCAGCGAATGGATGCGCACCCACACCTCCGGCGACTGGATCGTGGATGCGCGCCTGGGCTTCGACCTCACCACGCAGGTGAAGGCCGCCTTCATCGTGAACAACCTGGGCAATGCCGTGTACGCCATCCGGCCGATGGCGATCGAAGCGCCGCGCAGCTGGCAGGTGCAACTGGCCCTCGAACTTTAGATCAGCGAGATGGAACGGAAGATCCTGGGCGTGGTCCCCGCACGTTATGCGAGCAGCCGGCTGCCCGGCAAACCCTTGGTGGACATCGGAGGAAGGAGCATGGTGCAGCGCGTGGTGGAACAAGCGCGCCAATGCTCCGGGCTGGCCGCCGTGGTGGTGGCCACGGACGATGAACGCATCGCGCAGCATGTCCGCGGTTTTGGCGGTGAAGTGGTGCTGACCTCGCCCGATCACCCCAGCGGCACGGACCGCTGCGCCGAGGCTTTGGAGAGGATGGGCCGTGACCGGTTCCAGGCCGTGGTCAACATCCAAGGCGATGAGCCCTTCATCGTGCCCGAGCAGATCGCCGAACTGTGTGCGGTACTGACCGACGAGGTGCCCATCGCCACCTTGGCGCAAGTGGTCACCGACGACAAGGACCTCGATGACCCCGGGGAGGTCCTGGTGACCGTGGACCGGAACATGGATGCCCTGTACTTCAGCCGCGCGGCGATCCCCTTCCTGCGCGATCCGGGCACCGGTCCGCGGCATGCCCGGTTCCGATTCCTCAAGCATGTGGGGCTCTATGGATACAGCACCGAAGCCCTGCTCCGGATCGTCGAACTGCCCCCATCGGCCCTGGAGCGTGCCGAATCCCTGGAACAGCTGCGCTGGCTGGAGAACGGCTTCCGGGTGCGCATCGGGCTCACCGCCCATCCTTCGTTCTGTGTGGATACCCCGGCCGACCTGGAGGAGGCCCGTCGGCGGGTGGTGGGGTGATAGGAGCGTACCCCTAATATTGTCGCTCGCCGCCGCACGGAACGAAGCGGTAACTTCGGCCTTCCAATGTCCTTGGAACGTGATATCCATAAGCTGCTGCACGCGCACGACTGCGTGATCGTGCCCGGTTTCGGTGGCTTCCTGGCCCACTACCGTCCGGCACGTCTGGACGAACAGCGCCAGTTGGTGCACCCCCCGGCGAAGGACCTGAGCTTCAACCGCCACCTGTTGCGCACCGATGGCCTCTTGGCCCAAGAGGTGGCCAGGAGCGGTCGCTTGGACCATCAGCAGGCTGAACGTGCGGTGGACCAGGCCGTGGAACAATGGCGCGCACGCCTGCGCACCACCGGTCGCCTGGAACTGGACCGCATCGGGATCTTCTTCCACGACAGCGAGAAGAACCTCCAATTCGCGCCGGACAAGCGCACCAATTTCCTGAAGGACGCCTATGGCATGCGCCCGGTGGCGGCCGTGCCCATACCGGAAGTGACCCCCAAGGTGGTGTCCATCGCACCGGTACCGGTCAACGCGGAGCGCCAAGAGGAACGCGCCGGCATTCCGCGCTGGTGGAGCGCTGTGGCCGCCGTGGCCGTGGTCACCACCCTGGGTACCTGGTGGTTGCTCGGTGCGGGAAAACCGATCACCACCGATCTGGCGTTGTTCAGCCCGGAGGAACCCCGACACTACAAGCCGCTGACGGAGGCCTCCTTCCTTCCCGCCACGGCTTGGAGCGGCACCTCGGAGGACACCGCGCCCTGGAGTGCCCCCGGCGATCGTTTCGGGGTGGAGCAGCTCCCCATTGCGGGCCCTGATGGCCCTTTGGTGGCTGTGGACCTGGGCCCAGCACCGGTCAACGACGCGGTAGGGCAGGCTCCCGTGGTGAAACCCGTGAACACCGCCGTGGCCACCCGTGCGGTGGGCCTCAAGTACCACATCATCGGGGGGTGTTTCCAGGACAAGGAGAACGCCGATCGTTTCACCTCGGAACTGCAGGCCAAGGGTTTCGCTGCACATGTCCTTGATCAGCGCAACGGGTTGTACCGCGTGGCCTATGGCAGCTATGCCCAACGCAGCATGGCC
>DASWWQ010000211.1:0-5215 GCA_036405935.1 Flavobacteriales bacterium | reverse complement strand
TGCCCGGGCGGCAGCGCCCAGGGCCGGTCCCAAAGGAAAAACACGATACCGCATCATCTGCGCCCGACCCCGTGCGTTCTGTCAACACCCACGTGAACACAACCCCGTGGATAAGTAGGCCCGGCGCCGCCCGGCCCCCCTTGGAGGCCCCGGAACTTTGACCCTCTGATGAACATGCCCCAACGCCTTCCGCGCCTGCTCCTGGGCGGCCTGCTCGGTGCGTTCGTGACCGTTGCCACGGCCCAACGGCCGGCGCACTACGAACATGCGAACGCCGATCTGGCCCACGCCCGGGAACTCTTCGACAAGGCCAAGTACACGGCTGCCCAGTACGAACTCGACCAAGTGGTACAGCGCATCCGTGACGCGCACGACAACACCCGCGTGGAGGCCGAATTCCTCAGCGCCATCTGTGCGGTGCGCCTCTTCCACAACGATGCGCCGCAGCGGCTGCTCGCTTTCATGGACCATCATCCGGAGAACTTCCATGTGGAGGCCGTGGAGTTGGAGTTGTTCCGCCACTACTTCAACCAGAAGAAGTTCGGCGATGCCATCGCTTGGGCCGGTCGCGTCGAGGAGTTCGGCCTGGCCGAGGCCGATCGTCCCGAGTTCGCCTTCAAGAAGGGCTATGCCTATTTCCAGCAGGACAACTACGACCGCGCACTCACCGAGTTCGACAAGGTGAAGGACGGTCCCACGCTGTATGCCCCGCCGGCCACCTACTACGCCGCGCACATCAACTACACCCGCCGCAACTACGCCAGCGCGCTCACGGGATTCGAGAAGCTGAAGAACGACGAGGGCTTCGGCCGCATTGTGCCCTATTACATCGCGCAGATCCAGTTCCTGCAAGGGAAGTACGATGCCCTGTTGGAGTACGCCAAGCCGCTGCTGGCCGAGCCCGAGGGTACCAAACGCACGGGCGACATCAACCGGTTGGCGGGGGAGGCCTACTTCCGCACCGGGCAGTACAAGGAAGCTCTGCCGTACCTGGAGAAGAGCCTGCAACGCACCGGCGTGGAGCGTGGCGATCGTTACATCGCAGGGTACGCCTACTACAGGAACGAGCAGTACAAGAAGGCGGTGGACCAGTTCATGCAGGTGGTCAACAACAGCACCGACAGCCTGGCCCAGCTCAGCAGCTACCACATGGCCGACTGCTACCTCAAGCTGAGCGAGAAGAACTATGCCCGCAACGCCTTCAAGAAGGCCTACGACCTGGGCAACGATGCGCGCATCACGGAGGATGCGCTCTTCAACTACGCCAAGCTCAGCTACGAGCTCAGCTTCGATCCCTACAACGAAGCGATCATCGCCCTGCGTGATTACCTGAAGAAGTATCCGGGATCCCCGCGGCACGATGAAGCGCAGGAGTTCCTGCTCGACGTGTTCCTGAAAACGAAGAACTACGAAGAGGCACTGGTGACGCTGGACGCGATCAAGAACAAGGACATCCGCCTGCAGGGTGCCTACCAGAAGCTGGCCTTCGATCGGGGCGTGGAGCTCTACGAGGGACGCAAATACGCCGAGGCCATCACGTACTTCCAGAAGGCCCTGACCTACAAGGTGGACCAGAAGGTGAACGCGCTGGCCCACTACTGGCTGGGTGAAAGCCATTACGCGCTGGAGGACTACCCCGCGGCCCTGCGCAAGTACGACGACCTGCGCAACAGCGCCGGAGCGTACGCCACCAACCTGTACGACCAGGCCAGCTACAGCATGGGCTACGCCTATTTCAAGCAGAAGGAATACGGTGAAGCGGCCACCGCCTTCCGCCGTTTCGTGGAGGCCAACGGTGTGCCCGCCGACCAGAAGAGCGATGCCTTCGTGCGCATCGGCGACAGCTATTTCGTGAACAAGGACCTGGCCACGGCCATCACCTGGTACGATAAGGCGATCGCCACCAACAGCAGCGCCAAGGACTACGCGCTGTACCAGAAGGCGATGTGCCAGGGCCTGAACAAGCAGCCCAACGAGAAGATCGCCACCTTGAAGAAGCTGCTGCAGGACAAGCCGAACAGCCAGCATGCCGCCGATGCCAAGTACGAGCTCGGTGAAACGTACATCGGTCTGGAGAAGGATACGGACGCCCTGACCTACTACCAGCAGGTGATCACCCAGCATGGGAACAGTCCGCGCGTGCGGCAGAGCATGCTGCAGAGCGCGTTGATCCATCGCCGCCAAGGCAAGACCGACCAGGCCCTCGAGGAGTTCAAGGCCGTGGTGGCGAAGTACCCCGACATGAAGAGCGCCGCCGATGCCCTGGCCGGGGTCGAAAGCATCTACGTGGAGCAAGGCCGCGTCGGTGAATACGAAGCGTACGTGAAGAACCTCAGCTTCTTCGATGCCAGCACGCTGGACCTCGATGAGAAGTACTACCGCAGCGCGGAACTGCTGTACTCTGCGGACAAATGCGATCAGGCCGTGGGCGCCTTCCAGGATTACCTGGCCAAGTATCCCAACGGAGCCTATGCGCTCGACGCGCACTTCTACGTCTCGGACTGCCTCTATCGCGCACAACGGTATGCCGAGGCCCTGCCCGGGTTCGAACAGGTGATCCAACGGCAGGCCGCCCATCTGGAGCCGGCGCTCTACGGCGCCAGCGACATCCTCTACCGCGACAAACGTTGGGAGGGCGCACTGGACCACTTCGTGCAGCTGGAGGCGAAGGCGGCCGTCCCGAAGAACGTGCTGGTGGCGCAAGTGGGACAGCTGCGGTGCCTGAAGGAACTCGGCCGCAACGACCAAGCAGCCTTGGTGGCGGAGAAGCTGCTGAAGAACACCGAGGTGAAGGCCGACCTGCGGGCCGAGGCCGGACTGGCCGTGGCGCAGGCCGCGCTGGACCGCAATGAGCTGGACAAGGCCTACACCGCCTTCAAGGTGGTGGCCACCGGCAGCAGCAACGCGTGGGGCGCGGAGGCCAAGTACAACATGGCCTATACGCGCCACCTGCAGAAGAAGTACAGCGATGCCGAGAAGGAGGTGTTCGACCTGGTGCAGAAGTTCCCCAGCTACGACCACTGGAAGGCCAAGGCCTTCATCCTGCTCGGCGATGTCTATGTGCAGCTCGATGATCGTTTCCAGGCCCGTACCACGTGGCAGAGCGTGATCGATCATTGCGAGGAACCCGAACTGGTGGACGAGGCCAAGGCCCGCCTCCAGAACATCAGTGCCAGTCAGGTCGCGCCCAAGGATGGTGGCAGCGGCGAAGAGATCACCGTACCCATGCCCGGCCAATGATGCGCTCCATGAACCTTCACCTGCGTGCGGCAGCGCTGTTGCCCGCCCTCGCGATCGCTTTCTCCTTGACGGCACAAGGAGGGGAGGAGTACTACATCAACAGCATCTACGATCCGGAGCTTCGCAATGTGGAGAAGATCGATATCCGGCCCGTGCCCATCGATACCATCCTGCCCGCCAAGGCCATCGACTACCGCATGCTCACCGTTCGGGGAGAGGTGCCCGTGCGCGTGGACAGCATCGATGCCGCCAAGCTGAACATCCAGCTGGCCCAACAGAAGCTCTACAAGGGCCATGTGAAGGCGGGATTCGGCCTGTTCACCACACCGCTGGCGGAGATCTACTACGACCAGACGCGCAGCCGCACCAACGCATACGGCATCCACTACAAGCACATGAGCAGCAACGGTGGCTTGGCCGACGTGGGGCCCAGCGACTACAGTTTCAACTCCGCCGATGCCTTCTACAACGCCTACCTGAAGCACCACGAGGTGGGCGGTCGCTTCCTTTATGATCGGCGCCGCGTGAGCTACTACGGCTACACCAGCACCGACAGTCTGGAGAACCTGATCCTCGTCTCCCCCCAGCCACCGGACGACTACCGCAAGCAGATCTACAACGATATCGGCTTCGCTGCGCACCTCAAAAGCCTTTACAAGGACAGCACCAAGCTGGCGCATGATGTGGGGCTCGAGGTGCACAGCTACAGCAACCTCACCGGTAGCCGCGAGATGAACTTCCGGTTGACCGCCGACCTGGCCATGGAACAGGGCGCCGAGACCTATGGAGGCACCCTGCTCATCGACAACAACGCCTACCGGGCTGATCTGGGGGCGGCGGGCGAAATGCGACAGAGCGGCACGCTCATCGGGCTCAGCCCGCATGTGCTGACCCGCGGCGACAAGTACGAGGTGCGGGTGGGCGCAGGCATCTTCATAGATGCCATGGACAAGACCACCTTCCACTTCTATCCCCAAGCCTACGCCCATTACCGGCTCTTCGACGACATCCTGGTGCCCTACGTGGGTGTGGACGGCCGCCGCGAACGGAACAGCCTCCGCAGCCTAACCCGCGAGAACCCGTGGCTCAATGGAAGTCCCCTGCTGGTGAACCGGAGCCTGATGTACGACCTCTACGGTGGCCTGCGCGGCAGCTTCAGCAAGGACCTCGGTTTCGATGTGCGCATCAGCCAGAGCCGTGTGAAGGGCAAGGCCCTGTTCATCAATACGCCCGTGCAATACCAAGGCGTCACCTACGGCGATCAGTTCACCATCGCCTACGACCAAGTGGACCAACTGGACATCAGCGGGGAGATCCGTTACGCCCTGCACGAGCAGATCAACGTGCACGGCCGGGCCGACATCTATTCCTACGGCACCGATGCGCAGGCCGAAGCTTGGAACCTGCCCCCGTACAAGCTCGCGCTCGGAGCGGTCTACGACTTCCAGGACAAGCTGCTGGTGAAGGTGGATGCCGAGTTCCTTGGCCCACGGAAGGGCGTTACCCGCACGCCCGGTCTTTCCGAGGAGCAGACCCTGGCCACCCAGGTGGTGCACGACCTCAGCGGCTACATGGACCTACATCTGGGCCTGGAATACCGTTACACGAAGCGTTTGAGCGTATTCCTGGATGCCAGCAACCTGAGCGCCAGCAAGTACGAGCGCTGGAGCAACTACAAGGTGCAGCGCGGCCTGGTCCTGGGTGGTGCGACCTTCTCGTTCTAGGGGCCGTCGAAGACCTTTTCCGGGTTATCAACACACTTGTCCGGAATGTTGGTAACATCCCGCGAGAATGCCCGTCGTTGTTGGGTTTTTCCGTGTCGGTGGCGCTTGCGGAAGTGGTATCTTCGCGTGCCTTTCCGGAGACCCGGGAAAGCGACCCACAACCATGGCAGAGACAGCGGAAATGAGTGAAGCGAAGAAGAAGTCGGCGGCCGATTATTCGGCCGATAGCATCCAGGTGCTCGAAGGCCTCG
>DASWWQ010000210.1:0-2579 GCA_036405935.1 Flavobacteriales bacterium | reverse complement strand
GCACCGTGATCCAAAGCCGGAAATGGTAGGGCGATGGAACAATTGAGACAATGAGATGATGAGAAAATGAGATGGTATCCCCCATGACGTCAGCACCCCTTCAGCACCCTTGATCATCCCATCCTCTCATTCTCCGACCCTCTGATCCCCCATCCTCTCATCCCCTGAGCCACTCCTCCTTCGACCGATGAAGACCCGCAGTTCCCGCGCCAAGGACCTCACCACGTTGGTGATCGGTATCGCCTGCGTGCTGCTGGTGCTCTTCATCGGCTCCTTCACCCGGGTGCGCGCCGACCTGACCAGCGAGAAACGGTACACACTGACGGACGCCTCGCGCAATCTGGTGGACAGCCTCAAGGACGTGGTCTTCGTGAAGGTCTTCCTCGCCGGTGAACTGCCCGCGGACCTGCGCCAACTGTCCCAGGGCATGCGCGACCTCCTCGACGAGATGCGCGTGCGCAATCCCGACAAGCTGCAGTACGAATTCTCCGACCCCAACGCCAGTGCCGACGAGAAGACGCGCAACGAGGTGTACGCCCAACTCCAGAAGGAAGGGTTGAACTACACCAGCATCCGCACCAAGGGCAAGGGCGCACAGGGTGAACTGATCGTCTGGCCCTGCGCCATCGTGAGCTACCGGAACAAGACCGTGCCCGTGCAACTGCTGAAGACGCAGTTCCGCACGCCGGATGCGGAGATGGTGAACCGCTCGCTGAACAACCTGGAGTACGAGGTGGCCAGCGCCATACGCAATGTGATGGCCACCCATCGTCCGCGTATCGCCTTCCTGGAAGGACATGGCGAGGCCCCCGAGATGCAGACGAAGGACATCCGCACGGCCCTGCAGGAGCAATATGATGTGACCTCGGTGCGCATCGATGGCCAGGTGGACGCCCTCAGCGACAAGGTGGAGATCGGGGCGTTCCGCCAGAACAAGTTCGAGGCCCTGGTGATCGTGAAACCCGACAGCGCCTTCTCCCAGAAGGACCAGTACATCATCGACCAGTTCCTGATGAACGGAGGGCGCCTGATGTGGGTGGTGGACCCCATGAACGCGCACCTGGACAGCCTGCGCGCGAAGCAGTACAGCATCGCCACGCCCTATCCGTTGGGGATCGAGCAACTGCTCTTCGCCCAAGGCGTGCGCCTGAACAACGACCTGCTGCTCGACAAGCAATGCGCTCCGATCCAGCTCTACACCACGCCGTACGGCAACCAGCCCAAGCTGGAGACCCTGCCCTTCCCTTTCGAGCCCATCGTGATCCCCCGCAGCAACCACCCGATCGTGAGCAACATCGATCCCGTGCACCTGCGTTTCGCCAGCAGCATCGACACCATCGGCACCGACAGCCTGCGCTCCACCATCCTGCTCACCTCTTCGCCCTACACCCGTGCACAGCTCAACCCCGTCCGTATCAGCCTGTCCGTGGTGGACCTCGACCTGAAGCTGGACCGCAACAGCACCCCGGACCGTCCGGTGGCCGTTCTGGTGGAAGGAAGGTTCACCTCGGCCTTCAAGGACCGGATGTCCATGCCGGACAGCGTGCTCCGGCAGATCGGCAACCGCGAGGACGGACGTCGCTCGGCCCTGATCGTGGTCAGCGACGGGGATGCCATCGTGAACGCCGTGGACCGCGAGAAGAACATGTACTACATGCTGGGCTACGACCGCTACGCCCGCGCCAAGCTCTACGGCAACCGCGAGTTCTTCGTGAACGCCATGAACTACCTGTTGAAGGACCAGACCCTGATCAGCCTGCGTTCACGTGCCATCACTCTGCGGCAGCTGGACACCGCCCGCATCGAACGCGACCGTACCTCCCTGCAGGTGGCCAATGTGGCCCTGCCCGTGGTGCTGAGCCTCATCGGCGGGGGGGTGTTCGCCCTACTGCGTAAACGCCGGTTCAGCCGGCGAAAGGCCTCCGAAGCATGAAGAAGATCCTTCCGTTGCTGCTCCTGTTCGTCCTCCTGTCGAGCGCCGCGCTCTGGCTGTGGAGGAACAACTCCGGCAGCACGCTGGACCGTGACCTGGCCGACTTCGCCGTGGCCGACACCTCCACCGTCTCACGGATCTTCATCGCCCAGAAGGACGGGCGCCATGTGGACCTGGTACGCACCCCCCAAGGGTGGACCGTGGACGGACTGCCCGCCAACAACGCCTCCGTGGCCACCCTGCTCAAGACCTTCCGCCGCGTGGAGGTCCGTACACCGGTACCCAAGAGCAGCACCGACATCGTGCTCAAGGGCCTGGCCGTGGGGGGACGCAAGGTGGAGATCTACACCGGCGGCCCGAAACCCGAGAAGATCTGGTACGTGGGCCAAGGCACCCAGGACCACAACGGCACCTTCATGCTGCTGGAGAAACCCGATGAGGGCCGCAGCGCCTCCCCCTTCGTGGTGGGCATCTACGGCTTCACCGGAGCACTCGACACCCGCTTCCATGCCGACAAGGACCTTTGGCGCAGCCTGCACCTGTTCAGCCATCCCGACCTCACCCGGGTGGAACGTGTGGAAGTGGACCACCCATCCGCACCCGCCGACGACTTCAGCGTGGTTTTCGAGAACGGCAAGGACCTCCA
>DASWWQ010000209.1:0-2539 GCA_036405935.1 Flavobacteriales bacterium | reverse complement strand
ATCATGCCGGATGCACTCGTCCGGACCTTGCTGGGTGAAGGTGTATCGTCCTCCATCATGGCCGGCTCCTGAGAGATCGAGTGTTGCGGAGGTTTCGCCGATCAGGGCGATGCCATTGTGGTACCACTGCCCCTCGGAGGCGCCATCGGCCAGCGCTGCGGTCAGGACCACATCCGCGGTGCACCAAGCGCCCGTCGAGGTGATCCCGGTCTGGAACTGATCGCTGGTGTTCAGGACGAGGTCATCGATGAACACGTACGCGGAGTAATTGGCCGTGGTGGTGTCCTCATCGATGATGGTGGTGACCACGGTCTCGAACGTCGAGTTGGATTGCGTGCAGCTTCCACCCAAGGCCAGAGCACGGATCCATTGCGTGGGGGTGAAATCGAAGCGTACACGTTGCCATGTGGTTGAAGGACCGAGTTGCACGGTGGCCAGTTCGGTCCAGCCGGGTTCAGTGCCAAGGCAACCCATGGTCGCAACGGGGGGCAGACTCCCGACCAGGTCCGCGACCAGGGCCATGCGTACGGCCCCGTCGTAGAAGTTCCCGATGCTGGCCTGATGAGTGCCATTTGACGACGTGGGTGCCATCCACACCTCCAAGGTGTAGGGTACGCCTGGTTGAAGGTCGGGGAAGCCCAAACCGCCTCGGTGGATATACTCGTAATACCGGTCCTCCGGGTCACCGATACCGGGGTACACCCCAACGAAGCCCTGCCCGTCCGGTATGGGCTGCACCACCACGGGTTCGGGCATGTAGCCACAGGTGTGGAAGTAGTCCGTGGTGCCACTGGTTCCGGGTTTCCAGCCGATGGCGCAATCCAGCCAAGGAGGACTGAGGGGATGCACAAACCCGTAAGGGCAGCACAGCGTTCCATTGGGCCCTTGGGCGCGTTCCTCGAACGAGTGGTTCGGGATCAACGAGGGCACTTCGCTGTTCAAACTGCCGAAGCAACCGCAGTCGGGGTCGTTGAGGTCGATGGCGCCGTCGCCGTCGTCATCGATCGCATTGTTGCAGATCTCCTGGGCGTGGAGTGCGCCCGAGAGGAGGAGACCAAGAAGGGTGGTGGTGAGAGTCTTCATGGTGCAAGGATACCGAACCACTTCCAAAAGGGCCGGGATCAATGGTCGCCGGTATTTTCGCGTCATGATCCGATCCTTCCTAGCGCTCTCCGTCGCCCTTCCTTCGGCCTTGTTCGCCCAGATCCCCAATCCGGGTTTCGAACAATGGAGCAATGCCACGGGCGTGAACGAGCCCGTGGGTTGGACCACCTTCAATCCCCTGGGCGATGTCTTCGATGTCGTCTTCGCGGAGCAGGGCACGCCGGGTGCGGTGGGCAGCTCCTTCATCCGGCTTACGGCGCGCGAGATCACTCCCGGCAGTCCTATGTTGTCCTTGGCCATCACCGGGATCGGTAGCCCCGGTGACGATGGCTTTCCGTACACCACCACGCCGGCCACGCTCGATGGCCGATACCGCTTCACGCCCCAAGGCGAGGACGAAGGCCATGTGATCGTGGCCTTCTACAAATGGGACCCGGTGAACAACAACCGCATCGGCCTAGGTGGTGGATTCCTTTCGGTGAATGCCACCGCCACGGAGTGGACGACCTTCAGTGTGCCGCTCGATTTCTACAACCCGTTGCAGCCCGATACGGCCACCATCAGCTTGATCAGCGGTGGGGGCAATCCGACGCAGCCCGGAACGGTGTTCGATGTGGACGACCTGCATTTCGCAGGCACCTTCACCGGTGTGGCGGAGGTCCCGGATCCCGTCCGCCTGTTGGCCTATCCTTCACCCACGTCCGACCTGCTCCGCTGGCATTGCGGTGTGCAGGGCACACCCGTGCAATGGGAGGTGTTGACGCTCGATGGCCGGGTGATGCTGGCGGGCAACGATGCCGGTGCGCGCCGCCCCATTCCCGTGACATCCCTCCCGTCGGCGCCGTATCTGCTGCGCGTGCTGCAGGCGGGCGTTGCACCCGTGACGGTGCGCTTCATGAAGGAGTGAGGCGCGGGCCAAGGCCCGTACTTTCGCGGCCTCCGCACCCAGTCGGCGGACGAAGCATGGCCCAGAAGCCCTCCATACCGAAAGGCACGCGCGATTTCTCCCCCGTGGAGATGCTGCGCCGCAAGTACATCTTCCGCACCATCGAAAGCGTTTTCCAGAAGTACGGTTTCCTGCCGCTGGAAACGCCGGCCATGGAGAATCTGGAGACCCTCACCGGCAAGTACGGCGAGGAGGGCGATCGGTTGATCTTCAAGATCCTGAATAGCGGGGATGCGTGGAAGGAAGTGAGCGATGCCACCCGCTCGAAACTGAAGGCAGGAGAGGAGGTGCACCCGGGGAAACTGGCTTCGGAGCTGGCGGAGAAGGCCTTGCGCTACGACCTCACCGTGCCCTTCGCGCGCTATGTGGTGCAACACCAGGGCGAGATCGCCTTTCCTTTCAAGCGCTACCAGATCCAGCCGGTTTGGCGTGCGGATCGTCCGCAGAAGGGACGCTACCGCGAGTTCTACCAATGCGATGCCGATGTGA
>DASWWQ010000208.1:0-6560 GCA_036405935.1 Flavobacteriales bacterium | reverse complement strand
GTGACCAGCCCGGCAACAACAAGGGTGACCGTTTCCGCACGCCCAACGTACCGGGACCGTCCGAGGCTTGAACGGTGTGCCCTTAAGGCAGCCCAAGGAACCCTCGACCACGGCCAAGAATCCACCTCCGGGTTTCCCGAGAACGGAACCTAGCCGTAGTAGGGGGACCCCAGGACGAAGATGAACGATTGGATATCGATCAGGTCGCGCGGGCCCAGGTCGGCGAGATCCGTCCGGATCTGTTCGGCCAGATCGAGCATGCTCTCGTAGGTTGGCCAAGCCGGCCGTGAGGTATAGAGCAAGGGGAAATCATAGGCCTTGGCGGCGACCCGCGTGAGTTGCGGCTTCAGGAAGATGTGCCGCTCAGGCTGGGCGAGGAAACCGAACACGGTGATCAGGGGCCACGTGAGCACCCGGGTCTGCTTCCGCGGAAGTCCGTCGACCGCCTCGGTGAAGTGTTCGAAGGCGGTGGCCATATCGCGCGGACCATGCAACCATTGGTGGAGCGCACGTGCGAACACCCGTGCACCGTCGGGCGAACGGATCGCATCGCGCAACGCCATCTTCTCGAAGGAGAAGAGGAGGTTGGTGCGGGTCTCCACACGCACGGCCCGTTGGGCCACTTCAGCATATTCCCCGGCCTCCAGCAGCGCAGCGAATTCCTTCGGACCGAGCAGTTCCATCCAACGCTCATGGGCCTCCCACTTATAGTCCCGTTCCCAGGCCAGGAAACGAGGGTCGTGGAACCCCTTGGGGAATAACTTCAGGAACTTGCTACGACATCGGGCCCGTGCCTTGGTGTCGCCACCGAAGCCACCGGAATGGTCGAAGGTGCCGTGTGCGTGTCGCATGGGTAGGCGCGAGCAACCATCACGCCGTGGATGAGGGTGGAGAGGGCGGGGTTCAACCGAGAATGGCCGTGATGCGAAGATGCACCACCATGGGTGCGCCGCTGCGGATGCGTTTTCCCACCAGGCCTTGCAGCCGGGTTTCCGTGGCCGCGGTCAAGCGCCGCAGTCCGAGGAGGATTCGGTCGTCCACCGCGATGTCCAAGGCCACCACGTTCGGGCGTTCATACACCTGCACCAGCAACTGCAGGAGCGGGAGGTCGCCGCGTTGCGTCAGGATCATTCGGCCGTTGCGAAGCTCCAACGGCTCCACGACATCCACAGCGTGGACACGGACCGCACGAACCTGCTCCGTTCCCGTGTTCGCCTTGCGTTCGCGCTGGCTCCGTTCGTGGTACAGCGCCATGGTGGACCGCGATATCCTTGAGCTCAGATCAAGCCCAGTTTACGGAGCTGCACCAAACTCTCCTTGGTGCTGGTGTGGAGGATGAAATGTCCACCGGCGGTTTCCCAGTCCGCCGCGTACTGTTCACGGTCATCGATCAGCACGTCGCCCGGTTCGCAGAACTTGCTTTTATCCCGTGCAGCGGTCGTGATGAGGCGTAGGTGCGGGAAGTGCTTGCGGCCCCAGGCCTCCTTTTGCGGCGCGGCCCACTTTCCGACCGGCACGCCGGTGAGGATGATGGGATCGAGGTGTTCCACCGCCCGGACCAGTTCCAAGGCATCGGGCAACAACATCAGTCCCGTATAGAAATCCTTGGTGGTGGCCAGCTTGCGCCAGAACCCTTCCTTACCGTGGAGGCCCTGGAAGTCCTGGGCGTTCATACCCAGGACCGCCAGGGCCCCACCTTCGAAATCCGCCAGCACACCGTCGCAATCCAAATAGATCTGTGACATGGTCGTTGGAACGTTCAGCGGCCAAGTTAGAGGTGTGCCGCGAGCAGATCTACTTGCGTGCGCTCGCTTCGTTCCGGGCCTTGTATCCGGCCATCCAGGTGCGTACCTCCTCCACTTCCTTCTTCTGCGACGCACGGATCTGCGCCCAGGTGGCATCGGTGGAAGCGTTCATGGCGGCCAGTGCACGGTCCACGCGTTCCAATCCTTGGGCGAGCTCGGCGGCCAGTTCCGTGTCGGACACCTTCTGTTCCTTCGGCATCGTACCCACGTTCAAACGATCACGCACCGCCTCAAGATCGGCCAGCAAGGTGGCGCGCAGCCCGTTCATGTCGGTCATCGTGTTCATGCGCTCCTGAGCGGGCGTCGCGTTCGCATCGGACGAGCCGGTGCCGTTCGCGGTGCCATTCATAGTGCCGGTAGCAGTGTTATCCGTGTTGTTCATGCCGGCGCCATCGTGCGCGGGGTCGGTGGACGCTGCACCGGAGTGATCAGCGGAGCCGTCGGTGCGGCCATCGTTCGTATCGGAGCTGCTACAGCCGAAGGCCAGTGCGGCCATCAGCAGGGCGGGTGCTCCCACCCGGGTGAAGGAGATGTTCATGATGCTTATTTGGGTTGGTTGGAATAAGGTCTTCAGTCCACTTTCTTCCAGATGCGGGCGCCGAACAGCAGGGAAACGATCAGCAGCACGAGGAAGATGAAGAAGATGACCTTGGCGATGGAAGCTGCACCGGCGGCAATGCCCGTGAATCCGAGCAGGCCTGCGATGATGGCCACAACAAGAAAGGTGAGTACCCAGCGTAACATGGTGTTCTGGTTTAGGGGTTCATAGCGAAGAGGACAGGTTCCATGCCGGGACCCGCTGAAGGGGATCGGGGGACATGAGTGAGGCATTCGCGCCCCGGAACGATGCCGTTCCGGGGCAAGTGTCCTCGTCAGGTGCGTTGCACCTCGGGCTCCGGTGTGGGCGCTTCCCCCAGGCCTTTCTTCAGGTCATCCAGCATGCGGTTCCATTCCGCTTCGGCACGGGTCCTTTCCGTATCCGCGCCGTATCCGGTCCCGGTGACGCGGAGGTGGGTGGTGCCGGCCACTTCCCTCAGCTCGATGGTGACCGTACGCACAGCACCGTTCTCCCCTCCATGATCGTACTTCAACAGTTCGGGTCCACGCAACTGCAGCACCTTGGCGGTCTCCTGGTACGGCCTGCGCTCACGCTCACCGGACCAAGTGATTGTTCCGCCTTCGGTCCATGTTCCTTCCCGTCGGCTATCGGGCGTGGGTCGCCATCCCTGCCGGGCATCGGTCAGGGCCGCCCAGACGACCTCCAATTGGGCATGGATCACGGAGGTCACGGAAGCGGTGCCGGACGGAGGCGTTGGAGCAGCGGACATGGTCAGGGTTTTCATGCATGCACGCAAGCACCGGACCGGGATGCGGAGCATCCACCACGCCATCGTGCATCAGTTGCGCATTCCTTTACCCTTCACTCCTTCGGAAAAGCCCTGCAGCGAAGCCGCCCACCGGTGGAGCGGCCTTTGTGGCGCCGGTCGAAAAACAGCACCATACCACGCGGGGATAAAAGCAGCTACACCGGCAAGCAGCAACGCCAAGCCGAGCACATCGAACAGGGGTACAAGGAGAAGGGGCTCAGCACCGATGAGGCGGAACGCCGGGCCTGGGCCACGGTGAACAAGCAGGACGGTGGAGGAAAGAAGGCCGGCAGTGGACGCTGGAAGGCGGTTGCCAAGAGCGCGGTGAAGAAGGGCACTGCACGGAAGACCGAGGCAAAGAGCGCATCGCGGAAAGGGACGGCCGAGAAGGCGGAAACGCGGCAAGCGACAGGGAAGAAGTCAGCTGCCAAGAAAGCCGGGACCGGACGATCCACCGTTCGTAAGGCAGCGGCGAAGAAGACGGCAAGCCGCACAACGCGGAAGGGCTGAAGGCCCTTCACGCGGGCGACACCCGGGTCAGGGCCGGCCTTGCGCTTTCCGGACCACCTGCCAGCGACGCACGGCAACGAGTGTCCACGCCACTTCGACCAATCCAAAGGGCCAGGCGCCTTGGAGGAATCCATAGATCGACCCGAGGACGCAAGCCCCGGCGAAGGCGAGGATGTAAAGGGGATGCCTCTCCTCCAGTGCGTAGAACACGAGGCCGATGGTGACGGAGAAAAGCCCGAAGAGGGAAAGCGCATCCATGACGCAAAGGACGCGGATGGAACGATCTACGGCTGCGGTGCGGGTGGGGCCGTGGGTGGCGCACCGGGCATCCGATCACCGCCGAAGGCCTCCATCCATTGCGCATACTGTTCACTGGAGAGGATGCCCTTGATCTCCCGCTCGCGTGCATCGGTCAGCTGACCATAGCCTTGGTGCACCCAGGGTTGGGTACCGAGGGCCACATAGCGTTGGCGGTAATCCTCATCCACCACGAGCAATCGTTTGTACTGGTCTTCGCTCAACCGGAGGCGGTCGCGAAGGGTGTCCTGGAAGAAGGACCAGCCCTTCTCACTGGACCGCAGGCGTTGTTGTCCGCTCTGGGCGAGGGAGGAGGAGGGGGTGAGAACGAGGGTCGCCAACAGGATAGCGATGGAGAGCATCGCGCCGAAGGAGCCTTGGGGAGTGCGCATGGGATGTGGGGTTTGACGTTGGATGCCGCAGATCGGGGACCAGCGGAACGATATCTGTAGAGGCGGAGCTCATGCGAACTACGCCGCTGTCCCCGCGATACCGTTTGTTGGTCATCGTGCTTGCCGTGCTTTTCGGTTGTTATCTGCTCTATGTGTTCTAGGTCGGCCGTTTGCGGCGGCCGCGGAACATGGAGGGCTTGCGCTCGGTATCGTCATCACCCAACAAGCGCCCGAAGGGTTGCAGTGCCGGCACCCGATCGAAGGTGACCTTGAGGATGGCGCAGATCGGTATGGCGAGGAACATGCCGGGGATACCCCAAAGGACCCCACCGGCCATCACTCCGATCAACGATACCAACGCGTTCAACTCCACCCGGGAACCCACGATGCGTGGCACGATGAAATTGTTGTCGATGAACTGCACCGCCGCATACAGGGCGAGCACCCACAGGGCGTCCACCGGTTCCATGGTGGCCAGCGCGATGATCATGGGAAGTATGGTGGCGATGATCATCCCGATATAGGGGATCAGGTTCAGCACCGCCGCGATCACGGCCAGCAGCAGGGCGTATTGCACTCCGATCACCATCAATCCGATCCAATTGAGCACGGTGATGATGCCCGCCTCGAAGATCAATCCGGTCAGGTAGCTCTGCGCCACCCCCTTCGTTTCCTGCAGCACTTCACTCACGGTGCCTTGGTGGTCGGACGGGAACAGGTCCGCGATGCAGGCCATGATCAAGCGTTTGTAGAGCAGCAGCAGGAAGGTGAAGACGGGCAGGAGGAACAGGAATCCGAAGAGGGTGCCCATGGTGGTGAGTGCACCACCGAGAAGTTGACCACCCTTGGCCATGCCCTCCTCCTTCGCCTTGGCCACGGCGGCATCCACCTCGCGGGGTTCGATGTTCCCGCTACGCTCGACCCATTGCTGTCCTTTGGCCATCAAGGCGCCCACCTTCTCCTTCAACGCAGGGAAGGTCTCGCTGAAGTGAGCGGCCTGCGTGAGGATGAAGTAGAACAGACCTGCAAGGACCAGCATTGCCAGCACCACCGATACCGTGATGGCGAACACCCGGTTCATGCCTTTGCGTTCGGCCCGATTGACCAGCGGGTTCAGCAACATGCCGAGCAGCATGGCGAAGAGGATGGGAACGAATACGGTGCGAGCGCAATAGAGCCCGTGGAAAAGGGCCACGCTTGCGATGATCAGTATGCTGAGCTTGAGGTAGACCGGCTGCACCACGTGCGGACGGGTAGGCGTGGTGGATTGCATGGCGTGTGTAGGATGTATGATCGCCACAGATGATCCTGTGCCAAGGGAGGAATGCACTGGATATGGCCTGTGCGGAGAGGATCATCGTTCTCCTTTTCCCCGGATCGGGGCGGGATCGCCGCAAATGCACTCCTTGCTCAGGTCGCCGGATAGGGGGCGGGCATGGCGCGGCCCAAGTCCGTTCCGGATCCATTGCCGAACGATGTGAAGGACGATGCGCTTCGGACGCAAGCTCCTGTGGTCCTGTTGCCGATCTCCTTGGCGATCCTTGCCTTGGTCCTGTTCAGGGGCACCTTGCTGCTGCGCAGGGACCAGCCCGATCCGGGACCGCCGAGCCTTGGGGCCTAGGGTCAGCGTTGCGCCTCCACTTCCTCCAACAGGCGGTGCATGTCCGCGATGGCGCGGTCCACTTCCTTGGCGGAGGTGCCGTCGTAGAAGCCCCGCAAACGTCCATCCGGATCGGCGAGAATGAAGTTCTCGGTGTGCACGAAGTCGTCCGGGCCGCCATCGCCTTCATCCATCACCGCGAACCAGCTGGTACGGGCCAGGGCATAGATCCGCTTGCGGTCGCCCGTGAGCAGACGCCAGCGGCGGGCATCCACACCGTGGAGTTCGCCATAGGCCTTCAGCACCGGCACGCTGTCGATCTCCGGGGTCACCGAATGCGACAACAGCAGCACGCGGTCGTCGTCCTTGAAAGCGGCCTGTACGCGGGCCATCTGCATGCTCATCTTGGGGCAGATGCTCGTGCAGGTGGTGAAGAAGAAGTCGGCCAGGATGATCTTTCCTTGGGCTGTGGACAAGGTGACCTGCTCGCCGTTCTGGTCGGTGAGGCTGAAGTCCAGCAGGTGGTGTTCCTCCTTCTGTTGGGCCAGCCCGGGTTGCACCAAGCGGGCATCGAGCTGGGCGGGATGGT
>DASWWQ010000207.1:0-14423 GCA_036405935.1 Flavobacteriales bacterium | reverse complement strand
CATCACCCCTTCTTCGGGTCCCGACCTGGAAGGACGCGGGGTGGCCAGCGTAACGGAGATGAAGGCGGGACTGGGCTACAACGGCGACCGCTGGTACCTGTCGATGACCACCGCCTTCTATTACTGCACCAGCGACATCGGAGAGGCTCTTTCCTTGGGCACCAACTACGGCTTCGTCCGACTGGCCGCGGGCCTGCGTTTCGGCGCGCCGAACATCAAGGCCTTGAAGAAGGTGGGACTATGAGCGCATCGCCTTGGCCAGCGCGGCCTTGGCCACTCCTTGGACCTTGCTGCGCAGGAAGGGCGTCCATCCGAGCAGCCAACCGGTAAGGCCGAAAGCCTGCCGGCTCCAACGCCAGAAGTCGAACCGATCCCGTTGGCGATGGATCAGGCCGTCCCGCAACTCGAACGTGCTGTGGATGATGTTGTGAACGGGCCGGCCGGTGCGGCTGAAGGTGTACCAGGCCTCCCAGCGGGCCCGGCCATGGGTGTCGTTCTCTTCCAGCACCTCGAACTCCATGCGCAGGTCGTTGCTGCCCGAGAGCAGCATGCTCCACATGGCCCGCACTTGGGCGGCATCAAGGTCCGGGAAAGCGGGATCGCTGAAACGGGCGTCGGCGTGATAACTATGACCCATGGCGACGGCATCCCGCTGTTGGAAAGCCCGATAGAACCGTTCGATCACGCCCATCGCCGCAAGGTAGACCCGAAGGTCAGTTCCCCGCGAGCAACCGCTCCACCTCCGGAAGCGCGGCCTCCAGCTGATCGAACGAGTCGATGATGAAGTAGGTCTCCTGGAAGATGTCCGTCCGGAAGGGCGTACCGAAGATGGTGGCCACATCGAACGGCTTGTGCACCGGCCCTTTGGCGAGGCAATGTTCGGTCTCCCCCTTCGAGGAGATGATCCCCGCACCATAGATCTTGAGCGTACCCGCCTCACGGATCAGACCGAACTCGATGGTGAACCAATAGAGGCGTCCGAGCTTCTCGATGGCCACCGGATCATGGATGTGGCGCAGGGCGATGGCCCCGATACCGGCGAAGAAATCCGTGTAGGCCTTGTTGCTGAGCAAGGGTACATGGGCGAAGACATCATGGAACATGTCGGGTTCCTCGATGTAGTCCAACTGCTCCATGGTGCGCAGCCAGCAGGTGGCGGTGAACCGTTTGTTGGCCAAGTGCTCGAAGAACTCCTTCTGCGGGCTGATGTTGGGCACCACCTTGAGCTTCCAACCGGTGAGCGGGGCCAGCAGGCGATCCACTTCGGCGAAGTCCGGGATGCGGTCCGCACTGAACCGCACGCGCTCCAAGGCCTCCAGATAGGCTTGGGACACGAGCGGCTTCAACAAGGCGATCTGCCGGTCGAACAGGGTCTTCCACACTTGGAAGTCCTGCTGCTTGTAGTGGCTGTAGACCTGGCGGACCGGACGGCTGAACGAAGGAGCACCGCCGGTGCTGGGAGAGATGGGTGGTTGCATCTTGGTAGGGCCTTTCTACCCGACATATCCGGTATTTGTTCCATTGAAGGGCGCCGCCGAACGAACTTCGGCACCGATCCTCCTCATGTCGCATCTGCACCACTACCGCCTCTCCATGGAATGGACCGGCAACCAAGGCACCGGCACCGACCACTACCGCAGCTACAAGCGCGACCATGTGGTGCGCATCGCCGGCAAGCCCGATCTCCTCGGCTCTTCGGACCCCACCTTCCGTGGTGACCCTGCCCGACATAACCCCGAGGATCTCCTGGTGGCCGCCCTCAGCGCCTGCCACATGATGAGCTACCTCCATGTCTGCGTGATGCATGGCGTGGTGGTGACGGCCTACACGGACGAGGCCACCGGCACCATGGAGACCCTTCCCGATGGCAGTGGGCGTTTCCTGGAGGTGATCCTCAACCCCGTTGTGGTGGTGAAGGAGGCCGATATGATCGAAAAAGCACAGGAACTGCATGCGCAGGCCGATCGGTTGTGCTTCATCGCCAACTCGGTGAACTTTCCGGTGCAACATCGGCCCCGGTGTTCGGCCCTCGGTTAGCTTCGGCAACGGCCTCCGCCGTGAACCCTCCAGCCCATGCGCCGACTCTCCTTCCTGACCGGTCTTCTACTTTCCTGCTCCTTGTTGGCCCAGGACCCCGTGATCACCCTGCGGCTGACGGATGCCTTCCCGGTGGAGATGCCGCAGCTTCGGGCCTACGCGGTCTATGCGAAAGCCGATATCGAAGAACCGGCCACCATCACCTCCGTGACGATCAACGTGGATGGGAACGAGCTGCCCACGGAACTGGTGAACGGTGCCTATGAGGCGTGGTGGACGCCGACCGCCTACGGACCACACACCGTTTCGGTGAATGCCGTGGCCGACAACGGCAACAGTGCGGACACCACCGTGGATGTGGAAGTGACCGATGCCATCGCCGATCGGACCGTGGCCACCTTCGACCAGGCCGTGATCGATTGGGGCACCTTGGGTTCGCAGTGGTACACCAACAGCTACACCCTGCCGCAATCCGTAGGCGCCTACGACCGCATCGTCGCGAACTTCGCGGTGAGCTGCCCGAGCGTGCCCGGTGGCTGCGATGATTGGGACCGCCTGGCGCACATCGAAGTGAAGGCACCGAACGGGGAATGGGTGGAGATGATCCGGTACATCACCCCCTACGGCCGCGCCTGCAACCATTCCATCGACGTCACCGACTTCGCCTCCTTGCTGCAGGGCAACGTGGAGGTGCGCATGTTCATCGATACCTGGGGCAGCGGTGGCTGGAAACTGGACCTGGACCTTACCTACGAGGCCGGCACACCGGGCTTCCTCTACTCCACCCTGCAGACGGTCTGGCGCGCGAACTACAACTTCGGTGACCCCACTAATCCGCAACCGGTATCCACCGTTACCGTGGGGCCGGGCGTGAACGCGGAGAACGTGGGCCTTCGGCTGGTGACCACCGGCCACGGCTGGGGCAACAACAACACCGGCAACGCGGCCGAATTCTATCACGCGGTGCATCACGTGCTGGTCAACGGCGAGTCGTTCACCCAGGACCTCTGGCGCGATTGCAACCCCAACCCCGACGGCTGTTCCCCGCAGAACGGCACTTGGCAATACGATCGTGCCGGCTGGTGCCCGGGAGCGATCGCCCTGCCCTACGAATACGACCTCACCCCCCTGCTGGCCCAAGCGCCTTTCGAATGCACGTACGAGTTCCAGACCACCTATGTGGACCAGTGCCATCCGAACAACCCGGCCTGCGTAAGCGGCACCACCTGCCCCGACTGCAACGACGGCTACAACCCCTACTATCCGGTGAGCTGTTATCTGGTCAGCCGGGGCAACAACCCTGTTAGCTTGGGGATCGAACCCACCCGGGAGATCGCGCCCCGCCTGACGGTGGCCCCCAATCCTACCGAAGGGCGCTTCACGCTCCAACTGGATCGGGACATGGGCCGTTGCGTGGTGACCGTTCACGATGTGAGCGGCACCACCCTGAGGACCTGGTTCTTCAGCGACGAGGCGGCCATGCGTGCCCATCCCTTCGATATCGGCAAGCTCTCGGCGGGCACCTATTTCATCAAGGTGATGGGGCAACGCACGCAAGCGGTGGGGAAAGTGACCGTGCAATAGCTGGGTCTTCATCCCATCCAGCCTGTGGAAAACTGACCCTCCCGTCCCCTGCCCTCCGGGGTACCTTCGTGGCCCTTGTCATGGCCTTCTCGCACCTACACGTCCACACCCAGTTCAGCCTCCTCGACGGCGCCGCCAGCATCCCCTCCCTCTTCAAGAAGGCCGTGGCCGATGGCCAGCCCGCCATCGCCATCACCGACCATGGCAACATGTTCGGCGCCTTCAAGTTCGTGGCCGAGGCCGGCAAGCACAACAAGCCCGGAGAAGCCCCCAAGGTGAAGCCCATCGTAGGCTGCGAGTTCTACGTGGTGGCCGACCGTCGGAAGAAGAACTTCACCCGCGACGACCGCGATCAGCGTTTCCACCAGCTGATGCTGGCCAAGGACGCGGAAGGCTACCGCAACCTGAGCAAGCTCTGCAGCCTCGGCTACATGGAGGGCTTCTACAGCAAGTATCCCCGCATCGACAAGGAGCTGATCCTGCAATACCACAAAGGCCTCATCGCCACCACGTGCTGCCTGGGTGCCAGTGTGCCGCGCACCATCCTGAAGAAGGGCGAGGCCGAGGGTGAGAAGGAGTTCAAGTGGTGGCTGGATCTTTTCGGCGAGGACTACTACATCGAGCTGCAGCGGCACGGCATCCCCGAGCAGGAGAAGGTGAACGCCGTGCTGGTGAAGTGGGCGCGCCAGTACAACGTGCCCATCATCGCCAGCAACGACAGCCACTACACCGACCGCGAGGACAGCAACGCACACGACATCCTGCTGTGCATCAACACCGGCGAGAAGCAGAGCACGCCCAGTGCGAAGGAGTTCGATGACGAGGAGGGTAAACCCAAAGGGACCCGCTTCGCCTTCTACAACGACGAGTTCTTCTTCAAGACGCAGGCGCAGATGGCGCAGACCTTCCACGACCTGCCCGAGGCCTTGGACAACACGAACCTCATCGTGGACAAGGTCGAGACCCTGAAGTTGAAGAAGGACATCCTGCTCCCGAACTACCAGCTGCCCGAAGGCTTCAGCAACCAGGACGATTACCTCCAGCACCTCACCTACCAAGGGGCGATCCGGCGCTACATCAACGATGGCGTTTCGGGCATCGATTCCCTCGACCCCAAGATCAAGGAGCGGCTGGACTTCGAGCTCTTCGTGATCCGCACCATGGGTTTCGCGGGCTACTTCCTCATCGTACAGGATTTCATCAACCACGGTCGCGACATCGGCGTGTTGATCGGTCCCGGCCGCGGAAGTGCGGCAGGCAGCGCGGTGGCCTATTGCATCGGCATCACCAACATCGACCCCATCAAGTACGACCTGCTCTTCGAACGGTTCCTCAACCCGGACCGCAAGAGCATGCCCGATATCGATACCGACTTCGATGACGAAGGCCGCCAGAAGGTGATCGACTACGTCGTGGAGAAATACGGCCAGAACCAGGTGGCGCAGATCGTCACCTACGGCAGCATGGCCGCCAAGAGCAGTATCCGTGACGTGGCCCGCGTGATGGACCTGCCCCTGCAGGAGGCCGACCGCTTGGCGAAGCTCGTTCCCGAACGTCCGGGCATCGAACTCGGCCGACTGCTGCGCGCCCCGCTCGATGGCGATGGCAGCCTGAAACAGAAGGAGAACCTGGGCAGCGAGGAGATCGCCCTGGTCAAACAACTGCGGGAGATCCTCGAAAGCGGGGAGCTCACCGCCGACGTGCTCCGCGATGCCGAGAAGCTCGAGGGATCCGTGCGGGGCACCGGTGTGCATGCGGCAGGGATCATCATCGCCCCCACCGACCTCACGGACATCATCCCCGTCTGCACCTCGAAGGAATCCACCCTGCTGCTCACCCAGTACGACGGCAAGGTGATCGAGGACGCCGGGGTGATCAAGATGGACTTCCTGGGACTGAAGACGCTGACCATCATCCGCGACGCCCTGCGGATGATCGATGCGAACCACGGGGTCCAGATCGACATCGACGGCATCCCGCTGGACGACCCGAAGACCTACGCTCTCTACCAACGCGCCGAAACGAACGGGACGTTCCAGTTCGAAAGCGCGGGCATGCAGAAGTACCTCCGCGAGCTGAAGGCGGATACGTTCGGCGACCTCATCGCCATGAACGCCCTGTACCGCCCGGGGCCGCTGGAATACATCCCCACCTTCATCAAACGGAAGCACGGTCTGGAGAAGATCGTGTACGACCTCCCGGAGATGGAGGACCTGCTGAAGGAGACCTACGGCGTCACCGTTTACCAGGAACAGGTGATGTTGCTCAGCCAGAAGCTCGCCGGTTTCACCAAGGGCGATGCCGACGTGCTGCGGAAGGCGATGGGCAAGAAGGACCGCGCCACGCTGGACAAGATGAAGGGCAAGTTCCTGGAGGGCACCGCCGCCCAGGGCTTGGATCCGAAGGTCTGCACCAAGGTGTGGACCGATTGGGAGGCCTTCGCGCAATACGCCTTCAACAAGAGCCACAGCACCTGCTACGCCTTCGTGGCCTACCAGACCGCGTGGCTCAAGGCCAACTACCCCAGCGAATACATGGCCAGCGTGCTCACCCACTCGGGCGGGCAGATCGACAAGATCACCTTCTTCATGGAGGAGTGCCGCCGCATGGGCATCCAGGTGCTGGGGCCGGACGTGAACGAGAGCCAGCTGCAGTTCAGCGTGAACAAGCAGGGCCAGATCCGCTTCGGCCTGGGTGCGGTGAAGGGGGTGGGCGAAGCGGCCGTGGAAGCCATCGTGGCCGAACGCAAGGCCAACGGTGCCTACACCAGCATCTACGACCTGATGCGCCGGGTGAACCTGCGCGCCGCCAACCGCAAGGCGCTGGAAAGCCTGGCCTACGCCGGTGCATTCGACGGGTTCGGAAAGGTGCACCGCGCCCATTTCTTCCACAGCGCCGGCGAGGGCAGACCCACCTTCCTGGAAACCTTGGTCCGCTACGGCCAACAGAGCCAGGATGGCGCCGACAGCGCCCAAGTGAACATGTTCGGCGAAGCCGATGAGGGTGCCGCGATCCCCGAGCCCATGCTGCCCGCGATCGATCCGTGGAGCGCGCTGGAACAGTTGCACTACGAGAAGGAGGTGATCGGCTTCTACTTGAGCGGTCATCCGCTGGACGACCACCGCTTGGAGATCAAGCACCTCTGTAACACCACCCTTCCCGAGCTCAAGGAACTGGACAAGCTCGCGGGACGCGACCTCACCTTCGCGGGCATCGTCACCAAGGCTGAACACCGCATCGCCAAGAGCGGCAAACCCTTCGGAAGCTTGGCCCTGGAGGACCACAATGGCACGCATGAGTTCATGTTCTTCAGCGAGGACTACATGAAGTTCAAGCTGTACCTACAGACCGGTGCGCTGCTGCTGATGAAGGGCAAGGCCACCGCCCGCACCTGGGGCCGGGACGAGGGGCAGATGGAGTTGAAGGTCTACAACATCGACCTGCTCGGCGACGCACGCGACAAGTACATCACCAAACTGAACCTGAAGGTGGATGCCTCCCGCGTGGACGAGGCCTCGATCCGCGGATTGACCGATGTGCTGAAGGCCAGTCCGGGCAAGTGCAAAGTGTCGGTAGCCGTCTACAGTTCACCGGATAATATTTCCGTGGAGTCGACCAGTAAAGCGCTGAACGTCAGCATTACAGAGGAATTGACCCAACGCCTGAACGAGATGGCGGAGCTCGAATGGAGCCTTGGCTGACCAAGTGTCAGTTGAAAACGTTCTGGCAAGGAGGTTGACCAAGGGGCCGCACGTTGGACCTTTGTACCGCTCCAACGAAAACATACCCGGGGACTCTCTCATCGGAATACCCCACAACAGAAAAGAAGCAATGGCACTCGAACTCACCGACAGCAACTTCGAAACCCTGGCCCTCAAGAGCGACAAGGTCGTGATGGTCGATTTCTGGGCGGAATGGTGCGGCCCCTGCCGGATGGTGGGCCCCGTGGTGGAGGAACTCGCGAAGGAATACGATGGCAAGGCCGTGATCGGCAAGGTCAACGTGGACAACAACCCGCAGGTGGCCATGAAGTATGGCATCCGCAGCATCCCCACGATCCTGTTCCTCAAGAACGGTGAAGTGGTGGACCGCAGCGTGGGCGCTGTGCCCAAGAGCCAACTGGCCGGCAAGCTGGACGGACAGCTCGCCTGATCCCGATAGGCGAAAAGAACGAAGGCCCGGCCCGGATGGATTCCGGGGCCGGGCCTTTCGCTTTTCCGCATTTCCGTGCTCAACAGGAGGCCGCGATGCACGGTGTGCCCCGTTCGGAGTCCATCCGCAGCATGAGCGAGTAGAACAGTCCGCTTGGAATTGCCTCCGGGACCGAGCGAATACCGCCTAGGTCAGCATTCCACCACAGACGTTCAGCGTCTGTCCGGAGATGTAGGCGCTCAGGTCGCTTCCCAGGAACACACAGGCGTTGGCCACATCCTCCGGGGTGCCTCCGCGCTTCAAGGGGATGCCTTCGCGCCACTGCTCCACCACCTTGGGATCCAGCGCCCCGGTCATCTCGGTCTCGATGAAACCCGGAGCCACGGCGTTGCTGCGGATGTTGCGGCTGCCCAGCTCCAGCGCCACGCTCTTGGTGAAGCCGATGACACCGGCCTTGCTGGCCGCGTAGTTGGCCTGACCGGCGTTGCCCTTCACCCCCACCACGCTGCTCATGTTGATGATACTGCCGCTGCGTTGCTTCAACATGGTCTTGATCACCGCCTTGGTCATGTTGAAGACGCTCTTGAGGTTGGTGGCGATCACCGCATCGAAATCGGCCTCGCTCATGCGCATGAGCAACTGGTCCTTCGTGATCCCGGCGTTGTTCACCAGCACATCGAGCCTGCCGAAGGCCGCGACCACTTGATCCACCGCCGATTGGGCCGCGTTGAAATCGCCGGCATCGCTCTGGATGGCCATCACCTTGCGGCCGTCCTTGGCCAATGACTCGGCCAAGGCATTGGCCTTGTCCGGGCTGCTCACATAGGTGAAGGCCACATCGGCGCCTTCCTGCACGAAACGTTCAACGATGCCTTTGCCGATGCCGCGCGTGCCACCGGTCACCAGCGCGACCTTGCCTTGTAGTAGTGCCATGGCGACGAAGATAGGAGCACTGTCCGGATGCCTTTTTCCATCCGCGATCGTACGGCGCATGGACGATGTCGCGTTCTGTCCAGCAAGAACAAGTTGCGATGAGAACCTCGGTGATCCCTTGGTGCCTGCTGATCATCCTGCCCGTGCGCGCCGACCACCAGCAAGGCCTGGTCGACCTGAAGGATACCCTCCTGGCACGCGAACTTTCCCAGGTGGGCGGGTATCCGGAGATGGCCCGGCCCCTGGGCTACCACGATGTGGAGGCCGCTCCCATCTTCTCCTGGGGTCCGGGACATACGCAGTTCCGTACCGAAGACCTTCGCGTGCGCATCGAAAGCCAACCCTTCGAACCCTCCGCCGACATCCGCTGGAAGAAGGACCACGCCTTGCTCGACGGGGTGCCGATGATCGGTTGGTGGACCGACGCTGCAAACATGCGCCTCTCCCAGGTGGAGGTGGTGGTGGACGGTCTCGTGCTCTCCCCTCCGGTGGAAAGCACCATCGACGTGTTCGCCCCGCGGCCCTGTGAAGCATACGGGAACAGGGTGCTGCAATTCTCCAGCGTGGCGCGTTCCCGCGATGGGGCCCGCATCTATGTGCAGGTGCTCGCCGGACAAGGTGAGCAGGCCCGCTTGGTCACCTGGGTGTTCGAGGAAGGGCACTACCTCTGCCGGGTGATCGATCGTTTCCGCGTACCGGGTTGATGAGGGCTTCACGTGCGATCGCGATGCAGTGATGAACTTCGTGCCATGCGCAGTCCGCTCCTCTCCTTCCTGTTGCTTGCCGCCACCACCACGTTGGCCCAGCCTCCGATCAACGGCCCCATGCCCGGCTACAGCGAGTGTTTCGGCACGGCCATCTGGATGCAATGCCAAGGCCCCTGCTCGGCCCGGCTCGAGTATCGTCCGGAAGGCGGTGATGGCCCGTACGCCATCATGCCTACGAAGATCGGTGATCCGGGCAAGGCCTATGCGATGACCTTCGACATCACCGCCGTGGAGCCGGGCCGCACCTATGAATACCGGGTGTTCGTGGACGAGCGCCTGCTCGTGACACCGGAACCCCTCTTCTTCCACACGCAAGGACTTTGGAAGTGGCGTTCGGACCCACCCGACTTCACCGTGGCCACCGGCAGCTGTGCGTATATCAACGAGCCACCGTACGACCGGCCCGATGGTCCGAAAGGACCCTATGGCGGCGGTTACACCATCTTCAACAGCATCGCCGACCAACGGCCGGACCTGATGCTGTGGTTGGGCGACAACGCCTACCTCCGCGAGCCCGACTGGGGCACCTGGAACGGCATCCTGCATCGCTACACGCACACGCGTTCCACACCGGAGCTGCAACGCCTGTTGCGCTCCACGCACCATTACGCCATCTGGGACGATCATGATTTCGGGCCCAACGATGCCGATGGTTCCTTCATCAATGCCGCATTGACGCGTGAGGCCTTCGACCTTTTCTGGCCGAACCCGCAGGGCCATGCCCCCGGGACCAAGGGCATCACCACCTCCTTCTCGTACAGCGATGTCGATTTCTTCCTGCTCGACGATCGCACGGAACGGATCTCGGCCAAGATGCGCACCAGCGAACCCACCATCCTCGGCGATGCCCAGATCGAATGGTTGATCCAGGCCCTGCGCTACAGCGATGCCACCTTCAAGATGGTGGCCTTGGGCGGGCAATTCCTCAACGATGCGGCCCTGTTCGAGAACTACGCCACCGTTCCCGCCGAGCGCCAACGGATCATCGATCGCATCACGGCGGAAGGCATCACCGGAGTGGTGTTCCTCACGGGTGATCGCCACTTCACCGAGCTGAGCGAGATGCGGCTCACCAACGGCAACATGCTCTACGACCTCACCGTTTCGCCCCTGACGTCCGGGGCCTACGCACCCCAGGAGGAGAACCACCTCTCCGTTCCCGGTACGCGCGTGGCCGAGCGCAACTTCGGGCTCCTGCGGTTCACCGGCCCGAAAGGTGATCGCACCCTGACGATCACCGTGCACTCCACCGAAGGCGAGGTGATCTGGGAACAACGGATCAAGGCGCCGAAAAAATGAAGGCCGCTTCGCGGGCGGCCTTCCGGATCAAGGGTCGATGATCACTTCGCGGTGATGTCGAAGGTCAACTGCACATCGTCGGAGATGGCCTTGTCGCCGATGCTCTCGAAGAAGGATGCGCTTCCGAAACGGACGTCGTATTTGCTGCGATCGAAGGTGAGGTTGGCCGAAGCGATCACCCGCTGGCCATCGAAGATCGACAGCACATCGAAAGTGATGGGATGTGTGATCCCCTTGATCGTGAGATCTCCCGTGACGCGATAGTTCGGACGGCCCGGTGCGGCCCCATCGATGGGCTGCACCTTCGTGCTGATGAAAGTGGCCGTGGGGTGCGCTTCCACGTTGAAGAAATCCGGCGACTTCAGATGGTTCACCAGCTTCGTGGCCGCCCCACCCTCCAGGTCGCTGCAGGTGATGGTCGTCATGTCGATCGTCACGCTGGCGGCCATCAACCCCTGCGTGCTCCAGGTCAGGGTTCCGTTCTTGATGTGGATGCCGCCGGTATGTTCACCGGTCATCTTCTTGCCGGTCCAACTCACCTTGCTGGCGGCCGGATCGATGGTCACGTTTCGCTGGCCCATCGCCAGCACGCCAAGCCCGAGGGCCAAGGTCAAAAGGATGCTTCTCATGATCGGATATCAGTTGCGCAGTTTGTCCAGGGCGATGTTCAAGGAATGTGCCTCTTCTTCGGTGAGTTTCATGGAAAGCTCCTGCATCAGCCCTTCGGTGGCCTGTTCGATACGCCCCAGAAGGTCCAGGCCCGACCGCGCGATGCTCATGTACACCACCCGCCGGTCCTGTTCGCAACGGGTGCGGTCCACCAGACCTTTGCTGATGAGCTTGTCCGCCAAGCGCGTGGCATTGGGCGACCGGTCCAGCATCCGGTCCTTCACCTCGTTCATGGACATCCTGCCGGGCAACGCTCCCTTCAGGATCCGTAGGATGTTGTACTGCTGGGGGCTAAGGCCGTATGGAAGCAGGCGCGTGGTGTCCAAGTGGCGGAACCAGTTCGCAGTGAAGATCAGGTTCAACAAGGCCTTCTGCCGCTCGTCCTTGAACTGCATCACCAGTTCTTCCGCTATGCCGCGCATGGGCCGCAAAGGTAGATGATCGATATCCTCCATGGAAACCATCGGCAATAGGACTTCAGCCATCGAAGGAGCGATCCTCTATTTTCGCCCACCCAGCCCGCTCCGATGAACCTTCATTTCCACTCCTCCCCTTGCACGCTGATCGCCGCCCTGATCCTTGGCCTGATGGCCTGTGATCAGCCCACAAAGGATCCCGCAACACAGGTTCCTGCCAACTCCACCCCAGGGAATGCTACCGGACCGGATGCGGCAGGCGAGGACGACTGGCGATCGGCCGACTCCTTGATCGCCGTGCTCGGCGGTGTACAAGGCAAGGTGGTGGCCGATCTGGGTGCGGGTGATGGCTATTACACCTGGCACCTGCTGAAGGCCGGAGCAAAGGTGATCGCCGTGGATGAGGATGCGAACCATATCGCAGCCTTGGAGGCGCGTAAGAAGGAACTCGCGATCGGCGATGACCGACTGCTGATCCGCATGGTTTCGCCCGGTACCACGGGGCTGCAGCCCGGGGAGGCCGATATCGCACTGATCACACGACCCTATTCCAGCATACCCGACCGTGCCAACTTCATCGGGCAGCTCCGCATGGGCACCCGCGCCCCTCACGTCACTGCGTTCGTGGACTTCCTGCAGCAACAAACTCCCGTAGGGCCACCGATGGATGAACGGGTGCACCCGGACCAGGTGATGGACGAACTGGGTGTGATGGGCTACCACGATGTGGTGAGCCTGACCAAGAAAATGCCCTACCGCTTCCTTGTCGTGGCCCAGGATCTTCCCGCCGAGGCCATGTGATCCATTCCGCCCTTCCCGAAAGAAGCCCATGGAGGATCCATGGGCTTCCTCGTTCAATACCGGAGCGGATCATCCAAGGAGGTTTGCGGACGGGAAGTGCATCGATCCCGTTGAACACCTGACGTTGATGTTGGCTGTTTCTTCGTTCGGAGGGCCATCGAACGATGCGCAGCCATGTCCATCAGTGAAGAACGAAAGGGGCCGTCCAGAACGGACGGCCCCTTTCACAAGGATGGGGGCGAGGATCACTCCCAGAACATCACCTTGAATTCCACGCGGCGGTTCTGAGCGCGGCCTGCAGCGGTCTTGTTGTCGGCAACGGGCATCGTTTCGCCGTGACCGAAGCTGCGGAGACGGTTGCCGGAAACACCTTTCTTCTCGAGGTAAGAGCGCACGGCGGCGGCGCGGTCCTCGCTCAGTTTGAGGTTCTTGGCGTCGTCACCCTGATCGTCGGTGTGGCCGTGGATCTCCAGGTTATAGCTGGGGTTCTCCTCCATCACCTTCACCACTTGGTCCAGGATGGCGTTGCTCTCCTTCTTCAAAGTGGCCTTACCGGTCTCGAACTTCACGCCGGTGAGGGCGCGCTCGAAGAGCTTCTTGGTCTCCTCCTTGATCTCGGGGCAGCCTTTCATGCTGGCCACTCCTTTCACCGTGGGGCACTTGTCCAGGTTGTCGGCGATACCATCGCCATCGGTATCGGGGCAGCCTTGGAACTCGGCGGGACCGGCCTTATCGGGGCAGGCGTCCGCCCCATCGGCGATACCATCACCGTCGCGGTCGGGGCAGCCACCCAGTGCGGCGATACCGGCCTCGTTCGGGCAACGATCATCCTTGTCGGGGATGCCGTCCTTATCGGTATCCGGCTCAGGGTGCACATTGAGGCTGATGCCGTCGATGTAGTAATAGGCGCGCTGGCTATCGGCGCCTTCCACCACTTTCGTACGCTCGCTGCCGGCTGCGGGGAAAGCACCCAGGATCAGGAACTTCTCGGTGCCATCGGCGGTGAAGGTGCCCTTCACTTCGGTCCAGTTCTGCTTGTCGTTGACCACCGAGGCGGTGCTCACCTGCGGCTTCTCGGTAACGAAGTGGTTGTGTCCGTAGGTCAAGGCCACCGGCGAGGCATACGCTCCGAGGCCGCTCACCGCGCGGTCGCTGCCGTTGGAGAGTTTCACACGGAAGGCGATGTCGTACTGTTGACCGGCGGTAAGCGGGGAACCCAATTCGGTCTGCAGATATTCGCTGTAGTTCTGGTAGCCCGGGCGCGTGTGGTCCTGCTTACCGCTCAGCAGACGCTTGAGGTTGGGGCGCTGGTCATCCTTGTAGGCCACGAAGCCCGCATAGTGCTCCCCATCGAAGGCCGTTGTTCCGGTTCCGAGGTCGTTGTCCGGCACACCCACATAGCAGGCGTCCTTGCTGAACAGATCTGCACTGGCGCTGTTGGCGTTCGACCAGCCCGTGGCACGGTCCAACTGGTCCCAAGTGGTGACGGGTTTGGTGATCTCCTCGAATCCCGGGTTCTTCACCAGGTTCGGACCTTGCTGGGCCATCAGGCCCGAAGCGGCCAAGGTGCCCGTAAGCCAGCTGGCGTAACGGATGTTCATGGTAATTGGTTTGTGGTTTATGATCTGCGTGAACTGGGACGGATCCCTTGCAAAGGGTCACACACGGCGGACGTGCACGCCCATCGGCCACGAAGGTAATCTTCCCCCCGAACGGAGGGATTCAAGGAGTAGGCACGCTTTTCAACCCCACAGCGTCGATGTAG
>DASWWQ010000206.1:0-45264 GCA_036405935.1 Flavobacteriales bacterium | reverse complement strand
GAAATGTTCGCGTTCCATCGGCAGCCGGGCGTTCAACAGCCGGTGTGCGCCCATCGGATCACCCTCGAACCGGGCCGTGCCGAGTAGCAGCTGTTCCCAGAACGCCTCTATGCGTGGGGTGTGGTGTGTCCAGTCGACGTGCGTGAAGAAGTGACCGATCAAAGGGTCCGGCCGGACCTCGGCATAGAAACGATCGATCAGCAGATGCACATCGGCGGGCCGTGTGATGTCGGGCCGGCTCATTCCTTCGAGCCTTCCAGCGGATAGGTCAGCACATTGCCGTCGCGCGTGGTGGTCACCAGTTCCAGCACGCCGTCCAGGTTGATGTCGGCGACCCGGAAGGCGGCGGCCCCCTTCAACGGGAAGCCCGGCCACAGGCTGCCATCGGACCGGTACAACCGGATCTGTTCGCGCTCGGGGGAAACGGCACCGAGCTGTTCACCCACCCCCGGAACCTCCACAACGAAGAGCGCGCCATCGGTATCCTCGGGCAGGAAGGAGCGGAACCGTGGTCCTTTGCGATCATCCACGAACACGCTGTCGCGTCTGCCGCGGGCCACCAGCAGGTCGGCGTCGGATCCACGGCCGAGGATGAGCGTATGCCCGCCCGAGGCCATGCTGATCGTATCCACCTTGCCGTCCAGTGTGCCCGAGAGAACAGCACCGGTGCTGTCGGCCCACAATGCCACGCAAGAAGGGATGTCGCTACCGGCCCGGATGCCGAAGAACCGCGTGATCCCATTGAGATGCAGCCCTGGATCGTAGCGTGGCGTACCCCGCCGGTCCAGTACCGTGATCATGCCGTTGCTGCGGGCGGCCACCAGGATGTCCTTGCCTTCCACACGCAGATGTTCCACCGGTGCCAGCAAGGGGGAGCCCGTAGTGGTGGCCCAGCCCTGCACCGGTTTGCCGTTGGCATCGAAGTTCAGCAGCTGACCATCGGTGGTGGGCACCATTACGCGGTATTCCCGGGTGCTCTCGTAGTCGAACACGCTGATCGGCGCACTGCACGGTGCGGGGGTCACGATGGGGAATCCTTCCACATCCTTGCCGTTGCGATCGATCAGGTGCACCCGTCCGGCGGTGTTGAAGAGCATCTGCAACTTGCCGTTCTTGAAGCGGTCCACCTGATGCACCTCACCCAGGATCGGCCCGTCGAGCTCGCGCTGCCAGAGGACCTTGCCGGTGCAGCTCACCAGGCTGATGCGGTGCTCCTTGTCCTGGGTCAGGATCAACATGGTGCGACTGAGGTGGTCCTTCAACAGCCAAGGGCGCCCCGCTGCGGAGGACCCGACGGATGCGCTCCACAGGGCGTCGGCCTCCTGCTGTCCGATGGGGGCATGTTGCAGGCTCAGGGCGATCTGGAAGATGCCCGGCCGGTCGTTGGAGACCTCGAGCAGGCATCCGCCCAAGGCCTGCCACACCTTGAACCAGCGGTCCATGCCTTCCACCGTGGCGGGACGGGCCATGGTGCGCAACGGTGCGAAGGACCTTGCGCCATCGGCCCACCAGGTGATGCCGGCATCGCTGCTGAAGCGTTGGAAGAACCGGCCGCTGCGGGGGTCGAGCGCGAGCGAGTTGCCATCGGTCCACGCGTCGATCACCTCCCGCATCCACGCCGGATGCTCGGTGAAGACCACCTTGTCACCGAGGATGGCCCACAAGGGTTTGGGGAACGCACTGAAGTCCTTGCCGAGCACCGCCTCCAAGGCCCCGCTGTCCGCCACGCGGTCGATGCGAATGCCGCGGTACGCCGTGGTGTCGCAACGCCCGTTCGGACAACGGGCCGTCAATGCGCGGGCCGCGGCCGAAGGATCCTCCGTGCGCAGCACCGCCCAATGTGCGGGCATGGAATCGCCGAGCGTGAAGGCCATGGCTTGGCCCACCGGTCCGTGGATCCAACTGGCGTAGGCCGTGAACAGTTCGGCCGAGTCGGGCGCACCGACGGTCTGTTCGAGATAGAGCGCCGGATCGGAGATGCTCACCGAACGCAGCCAGTTGGTGCGTGCGGGCAGCACGCGGCCCAGGGTGCTCCGCATGTTCTCCTGCCGCTCCATGGCGGCCAGCGCCTTGGTGGGAGCAGGGGTGAAGAGCAGTCCGCTCAGGAGCACCACATCGGCGCGCAGGCGCACATCCAGTCCGGCCCATCCTTCCGGAACGGTGAATTGCGAGAAGGTGGAGGGGTCCAGCCAGCGCTCGATCAGGCGCGAGGCGCGTCCGGGCTGCACCAGCACGTGGGCGTCCGCGCCGATACCCAAGGTGCTGCGGGCCTGCATCAACAGGCTGTCGGTGGTGATCGGTCCGTCGAGCCGAGCGAGCGATTCCTTCAACAGGCCCTCGCTGGTGGCCATCAGCAACAGGCCATCGCGCCAAGTGGCCGAGAGCCTGCCCAAGGCGGTGTCCGGTTCGAACGTGGCGATGCCTCCCTTCCACAGTTGCGGATCCCCCTCCAGCTTGAAGGCGGGACCGAGCGCGGCCAGCACCTCGGCATCCGCGGGCAGCGACCAGATGATGGTCATCCCGCCTTCCGTTCCGGAGGGCATGGCCAGCAGCAGCGGCGCCTTCGACACGGTCCGCATCAGTTCGGGATCGCTTGCGGCGGCCGCACCCACGCGAAGGAGCAAGGCATGCAGGGCCTGGCATCCGGGCATGCGCTCCATGGCGCTCCACAGCTGGGCCGTTCCGGTGAACCGCTCCCATGTGGTCAGCGGATCGGGGATGGAAACGATCACCGCAGCGTTCGTGGGAAGTGCGTTCCAGGGATCGCCGCTCGTGTGCGTATGCTTGTCCCATCGCACCAGCCACCATGCGATCCCCCCCACGATGGCGGTCAACAGCAGGAGAGTGAGGATGCGACGCATTGAAGCCTCAAAGGTGCGATCGGGACGTGGGTGACCCCACGCGCTTTCCTCGGCCTTTCGCACACGCGGATGTGGAAGGGCCGGGGCGGGTTCAGACGAACTCGGCCAGGTCGCTCACCGCCTCTTCCATCTCCTCGGGCAACAACCGGAAACCCGGGCGATGATGCAGGCATGGTCCGTGCTTGGCGATGGCCTGCCGGTGGTCCGGGGTCGGGTAGCCCTTGTTGATGGCCCAGCCGTAATGGGGCTGCTCGGCGTGGAGCTGCTGCATCAAGGCATCACGATGGGTCTTCGCCAGCACGGATGCGGCGGCGATGCTCCGGAAACGCGAATCCCCCTTGATCTGGCAACTGTGCGTGATGCCGAAGTAGGGCGTGAAGCGGTTGCCGTCGATGAGCAACAGTTCGGGCCGCTGCTGCAATCCGTCGATCGCCCGGTGCATGGCCAGGAACGAGGCGTGCAGGATGTTGATCCGACCGATCTCCTCGGTGGTGGCCAACGCCACGCACCACGCCAACGCCTGTTTCTCGATCAAGGGACGCAGCCGTTCGCGGTCGGCGACGGTCATGCGTTTGGAGTCGTCTAGGCCCGGCAACCGCACCCGTTCGGGAAGGATCACGGCCGCAGCCACTACCGGACCGGCCAAACATCCCCGGCCCGCCTCGTCGCAGCCCGCTTCGAGCAGGCCCTTGGTGTGGTATGGGGACAAACGCGCCATCCTCAGATGCGATCCGTGCGGGGTTGTTCCTTCATCAAGCGTTCCAGGCTGTTCCAGACACCCTGCGCTGTGCGGTCCCAAGTGTAACGCTTCGCGCGCTCCAGACCATCCTTCGCCAGCGTTCCGCGTAGGGCGGGATCGTTCCACATGCGGTCCATGGCACGCGCGATGTCGTCCACGTCGAAGGGGTCGCAATACAGGGCGGCCTCCCCGGCCACCTCGGGCAGGGAGGTGGCGTTGGCCGCGATCACCGGCACCCCGCAGCGCATGGCCTCGGCCACGGGAATGCCGAAGCCTTCGAAATAGGCCACGAACACCAGTGCCAACGCGGCGCCCAGTGTGCCGTGCAGTTCCTTCTGCTCCAATCGGCCGGTGAAGGTGACACGGTCCGTGTGGCGCATATCATCCCAAGCGGCTTTCATGCGGGCATCCCACCAGAAGTCCTCGCCCACGATCACCAAGCGTGCATCCGGCGTGCGCTCGGCGAACCGATCGAAGGCCTGCAACAAACGGGCGATGTTCTTCCGCGGATGCAACGATCCCACACAAACGAAGTAGGGTGATCCGCCGGTGATCCGTTGCCGCACGGCCGCGCGCTCGGCGGCATCCAGCTCCACGAAGACCGGCCCGATGCCGTTGTGCACCACGTCGATCCTCTCCGCCGCGATGCCGTAACGCGAAACGATGTCCAGCTTGCTGAACTCCGACACGGTGACGATGCGGCCGGCCTTCTTCGCGAAGCGCGGGAAGAAGTTCCGGTAGTAGCGGCTGTACGTCTTCGGCAGGTCCTCCGGATAGTGCTCGAAGTTGAGGTCGTGGATCACGGGCAGCTGCGGCACCCGGGTGCGCAGGCTGAGGAAGCCGTCGGGCGAGAACAGCACATCGGCCTTGTGGCGACGCAGGGCCCGGGGCAGCATCCACTCGAACCAGATGCGGTAGAGCAGGGGGTGCCGGGCGGGTGGTGGAACCACGACGGCCTTCACCCCCTTCGGCACGAAACGCTCCGCATACGGCCGGTCGAAGAGCAGGATGAACTCGTGCTCCGGATGATCGCGAACGATGCGTTGCAACACCTCCCACGTGAACCAGCCGATGCCCTCGAGCTTGCCCGGCAGCAGCAGGCGGGTGTTCACGGCGATGCGCATGGGGCGCAAAGATGCGGAACCGTGCCGTCCTTGCCGGGATCAGCGCAGGATGTAGTTCACCGGCAGGATCACACGGAACGGTACGGGCGAACCACGATAGCTGCCCGGCGTCCAGGGCGGCATCGCCTCGATCATGCGAAGTGCATCGGCATCCAACGATGGATATACCGAACGCACCACTTCCAGGTCGTATAGAACACCGTCGGCCGCCACCTTGAACTCGATGAAGACCTTGCCTTGGATGCCACTGTCATAGGCATCGTCCGGGTATTTTTTGTTCCTTTTCCAGTGCTCGTACATCTCATTCACCCCTCCCGGATATTCGGGCATTTCATCCGTAACGGTGAACAGAGTGTCGGCGCCGCGAACGAGGAATGCTGTGCGCACCGAATCGGAGCGGTCCGATAGGTTGAACTGGACATCGCCGTTCTTCTTCTGCCTTGTTCGGACCACCTTCACGATATCCGGATAACGCTCCGGGGAAAGCCCGTAGAAGGCGAGGTCGGCGCTGTCCTTCTCCAAGCATCGGTCCGTGTATTCCTTCCTCATCGAAGGGTCCAGGAATGCACTGTTGAACGAGAGATCCGTGCAGTAACCGACCGTGTCGCCCAGCATCTTCCGCAGCTCTACCCGACGCTGGAGCACATAGGGTTCGCGACGCCCCTCCCACGCCTGCGTGTATAGGCTCTCCGCGGAGGCATATTGATGCAAGGCATCGGCCTCTTTGGCTCTTTCCAACAGGCGCGTGTATTCGGCATCCCGCAAGGCTCGGGCCTGCGCTTCTTCCTTTTTCTTCTTCTGTGCCAAGGTCGGATAGGTCATGCCGATCGCGAGCAGGAACAAAAGCAGATGTCGCATGTGGGCAAGGTAGATCGTGGTTCCGACACATAAGGTCCCGTGAAGGCGCAACCGACTTAAGGTGACAGCCACATGCTCCTGTCCTGGTCGTTTCCACCTTCAGGTTTCCCTTTTCATTTTTACTTCTTCGCTTCGGCAGGCCCCAAGGCAACATCGGAGGGTTCCTCCCCATCTTCACCGCCGCATGCAGCGCACCTTCCTCACCAACCTGGCCCTGGTGCTGGTGCTGAACCTGCTGGTGAAGCCCTTCTACATCTTCGGCATCGATGCCGAGGTGCAGGTGCGCGCGGGTACCGAGGCCTACGGACTGTATGCGGCCTTGCTCAGCCTCAGCTTCCTGCTGAACATCCTGCTGGACCTCGGCATCACCAACTGGAACACGCGGCATATCGCACAGAACACGCACGCCATGCAACGGCATGTCAGCGGTATCCTCAGCGTGCGTGCGCTGTTGGCCGTGGGCTATGCGGTGGTGGTCGGGCTGGGCGCTTTGGTGCTGGGTTATCGCGGGCAGGCGCTGGAACTCTTGGGCATCCTGGTGCTGAACCAGGTGCTGGCGGCCACGGTGCTCTACCTGCGCTCCAACCTGGCCGGGGCGCAACGCTATGCGCAGGACAGCCTGCTTTCCGTGATGGACCGCGTGCTGCTGATCGTCCTCTGTGGCTGGCTGCTGTGGTCGGGAGGCATCACGGATTTCGCCTTCCGCATCGAGTGGTTCGCTTGGGCGCAGACCGTGGCCTACGGCCTTACCGCGCTCACGGCCTTCGTGCTGGTGCGCCTCCGCGCCGGGGCATTGTCCTTCGGATGGGACGGTGCCTTCAGCCGGGAGGTGCTGCGGCAGAGCTTTCCGTACGCGCTGTTGGTGCTGCTGATGAGCTTCTACTACCGCACGGATACCGTGATGCTGGAACGGATGCTGCCCGATGGCGCGTTGCAGGCCGGCATCTACGCGCAGGGCTTCCGTTTCTTCGAGGCCTTCAACATGCTCGGTTTCCTGTTCGCGGGACTGCTGCTGCCGATGTTCAGCCGGATGCTGAAGGCCGGTGAGGATGTGGGTCCGCTCTCCGGATTGGCCCTGCGGTTGGTGCTGGTGGGCTCCCTGGCCATCGCGGTGCTGGGTGCGTTCCAGGCCTTGCCGGTGATGGAGCTGCGATACCACGAGCACACGGAGGAATCCGCGCCCGCTTTCGCGGTGATGATCTGGAGCTTCGTGGCCGTGTGCATCACCTATGTCTTCGGTACGCTGCTTACCGCCAGCGGACAGCTCGGTCTGTTGAACCGGATGGCCGCTGCCGGCATGGTGCTCAACATCGGCCTCAACCTGTGGCTGATCCCCCGCTACCAGGTGCTGGGTGCGGCCTGGGCCGGGTTGATCACCCAGGGACTCACCGCCTTGGCGCAGGTGTGGATCGCTGCGCGGCGCTACCGTTTCCAGGTGCGCCCGGGTCCGGTATGGTCCGTGGTGGCCTACCTCGTCGGCCTGGTCGCGCTGGGCCTGGCCTCCTGTTGGTCGGGCCATTCCTTCGGGCTGCTGTTGCTGTGGTTCGTGCCGGCGGCCATCGCCTTGGCCGTGGTGACCCGCGCCCTGCCCCTTCGGGAGCTGCTGCACACGCTAAAGGCCGACCGTCGCCGTTAGGGGTGCGGGTTTACCTTAGCCGACTTTCCAAGGAAACGCAGGGCATGACAGCAGAAAAACAGGGGGGGAACGGCCTTTTGCCACTGATGTGGGAGCGTCGGCGAACGATCATCGGGGTCACCTTGCTGGGCCTGTTAGGCGGCATAGTGGCCTCCTTCATCCTGCCCGAGCGCTTCAAGAGCACCGCCACAGTGTTCCCCGCATGGAGCAGCTCCATCTCCCGCTCGTTGCTGAACGAGTTCGGTAGCGGTCAGGAGGACATCCTGCGCATCGGCGATGAAGGCGATGCCGAGAAGTTGATCCAGATGCTGATGGCCGCTCCGGTGCGCGACCGGGTGATCGCCAAGCGCGATCTGGCCCAGGCCTACGGAGTATCCGCCGACGACCCGCACCGGTTGGCCAAGCTCTCCGAGGCCTGGTTGGACCACGTGGACATCCGTTTCACGCGCTACGGCAGCGTGGCGGTCACCGTGACCGATGAAAAGCCCCAGCTGGCGGCCGATGTGGCCAACGACATCATCGAACTGGTGGACACCGTTTGGCTGGAGATGGAGCGCGAACGGGCCGCCCCCGGGCTGGTGCTGCTGGATCGGGATCGCGAGTATCAGCGCCGCACCATCGCGGCCTTGGAGGACTCCATGCGCGTGCTGCAACGTGCCGGTGTGAACGACTACCGCACGCAGTCCGAACGCTTCAATGCCGAACTGGCCCGCGCCGTGGCCCGGGGCGATGACCGCGCCGTGAAGGCCTTGGAAGCCCGTTTGGCCGCCAGTGCCGAGAAGGCGAGCCACTACCTCACCTTGGAGACCATGTTGGAAAGGGCCTCCGAACGGTTGGTGGCCGTGCAGGTGATGTACCAGAAGGTGCAAGGCGACCTGGTGAACAACCTGCCACGGAAGTTGGTGGTGGAGCGGGCCGTAGCGGCCGACAAGAAGAGTGAACCCGTCCGCTGGCTGGTGGTGCTGATGTGCACCCTGAGTGCCCTGTTGCTCGCGGTGGTGCTGGTAGCGGCACAGCAAGGCCTCGAGCGTATCCGTAGGGTGTGATGGGATCCACGCCACCCGTGCAAGAACTCCGGACCCTGCTGCGCCAGCATGTGCGATCCGTGCTGGGGGTGGCCGTGGTGGCCCTGGTCGTCGGTTTCGTGCTCACCAGCCCTTCGATCCTTCGGCCCCGGTACGCCTCCCGTGCGGTGGTGTACCCGGTGAACCTGGAGCCTTATGCCAATGAAAGCCGCACCGATCAGCTGCTGCAGCTGATGGAGAGCAACAGCATCCGCGACAGCCTGGTGCGACGCTTCCACTTGGTGGACCACTACGGTGTGGATACCACCCGCTCCTCGGGCCGGGCGGAGCTGCATGATCGCCTCCAACGCCGCATCGAGATCACCAAGACGCGTTTCGAAAGCGTGGAGGTGGAGATGGAGGACGAGGATCCGGCGGTGGCCCGCGACCTGGTGAACGAGCTGTTGCGGCAGACCGACATGCTGGCCCTTCGCCTGCATCGCGAGAAGAGCGCGGAACGGGCGGTGATCGCCCAGGAACGTGTCGTGCGCATCCGCCTGCTGTTGGATAGCGTGGACCTGCTGTTGGACACCCTGCGCACGCGCGGTGGTCTGCTCGATTACAGCAGCCAGAGCCGCGAGCTGGTGCAAGGCTACATGCGGCTGCTGGCCCGCGGCGGAGGAGAGGCCCAGAAACAGGAGGTGCGCCGGATGATGGACGACCTGGAGCGGCATGGCGGGCTCTTCAAGGGACTTTCGCGCCTCAGCGAGGTGCTGCATGAGGACCGGGCCAAGGCCCTGATCGAGCAGGAGGAGGCCCTCCAGGACCTGGCCAAGGATCTCACGTACACCAACGTGGTGGTCCATCCCGAGATCGGTGACCGGCCGGTGTTCCCGCTCCGCTGGCTGCTGGTGATCGCCGGTATGTGCAGCGCCACCTTCCTGTACCTGTTGCTGCTGGCCTGGAACAACGGCCGTTCCACTCCTCACCGCAGACCATGATCGCCGCCTTGCGCTCCCACTGGGTGCCGCTGCTGTGCGGCCTGTTCATCGTGGTCAACTCGTGGATGATGGCCATGCATAAGCCGTGGCTCAACTTCCTGCCGGTGGTGCTGTTGGTGCTTTGGGCCCTGTTGACCAAGCCCCGGGATGTGCTCCTCTTCGTGGTGTTCGCCACGCCGCTCTCCCTGAACCTCGAGCAGCTCGAACTCGGCGGCATCGGGGTGGCCCTGCCCACCGAACCCTTGATGGTGGCCCTGATGGGCGTGCTGCTGTTGCGCCTGGTGACGGGCGAGGAACGTATCGATCCGGGTTTCCTGCATCACCCCGTCACCCGCATCGTGTTGTTGCAGCTGCTCTGGATGGCCGTGTGCATCGCGCCGAGCAGCATGCCGCTGGTGTCGCTGAAATACCTCGCCGCCCGCCTGTGGTTCGTGTGCACCATGTATTTCATGGCCGGCCTGTTGTTCCGCCGCGAGGCCAACTTCCTCCGCTTCCTCTGGTGCTTCGTAGCGGGAACCGCCATCGTGGTGGTCTACACCTTGGTGCATCATGCGCAGTTCGGCTTCGCCCATGATCCCGCCCACTGGGTGATGGCGCCCTTCTTCAAGGACCACACGAGCTATGGGGCCATCCTGGCCTTGGTGATCCCTTTCCTGGTGACGGCCTTGGGCATGGAGCGCTACTCGGCGGGCCAGCGCTTCGGCGCTTTCCTGCTCCTGGTATTGGTGTCGCTGGGCTTCGTGTTCTCCTTCACGCGTGCGGCGTGGGTGAGCCTGGCTGCCGCGGTGGCGGTGTTCGTGGTGATGCGCCTGCGTATCCCGGCGTGGTTGCTGGGCGTGGTGGCCGTGGTCGGCGGTTCGCTCTATCTGCTGAACCAGGATGCCATCACGCGCGCGTTGGAACGCAACCAGCAGGAGAGCAGCGACGACCTGGCCCAGCACGTCACCTCGATCTCCAACGTCAGCTCCGACGCCAGCAACCTCGAACGGATCAACCGGTGGAATTCCGCCCTGCGGATGTTCGAGGATCGGCCGTTCTTCGGCTGGGGCCCCGGAACGTACATGTTCCAGTATGCGCCGTTCCAAGCAGCGGCGGACCGGACCATCATCAGCACCAACTTCGGGGCGGGGGGCAATGCCCACAGCGAATACCTGGGGCCGCTCGCCGAACAGGGTGTGCCGGGTGCCCTGATCGTGGTGCTGCTCTTCGGTACGGTGACCACGGTGGCCGTGCGTCTTTGGTCGCGTCTACCGCCCGGTCTGGATCGTCAGTTGACGGGCGCCGCCTTCTTCGGACTGATGACCTACTACGTGCACGGGGTGTTGAACAACTACCTCGACCTCGACAAGGCCAGCGTGCCTTTCTGGGGCTTCACCGCGATGATCGTGGTCCTCGATCTGAAGTACCGCAAGTCCGGGCAGGAGCCACAAGCCTTAAGCCGCGAGCTTGCTTAGTGAAGCTTGGAGCTTGAGGCTGTTCAGGAGAACCGGCAGGTCAACAGCGCGATGTCGTCCAGATAGGCCAGGCCCGAGCGGTGCGCCTCGAAGGTGCCGATGAGCATTTCGTTCACCACGTGCGGACCGGAGTTCGCGAACTGCAGCAGCGTGCGTTTCACGGGTTCCACGCCGAAGTCGTTGCCGTGCGCATCCTCCTGCTCCACCAATCCATCCGTGTAGCAAAGCAAGGTGGTGCCCTTGATCGAGGCTTCGCCCACCTGCACGAAAGGCAGGTCCTGCAACATGCCTAGGGCGATGCTGCCGCTGCTGAGCTCCGTGGCCTGCTGGCCCTTGAGCAGTAGGGGGGGATTGTGTCCAGCGTTCACGTAGCGCATCATGCCGGTACGCAGGTCGCACTGTCCGATGAAGACCGTGATGAAGCGTTCACCTCGGGCGCGCTCCATCACCATGCCGTTGAGGCCCTTCACCAGTTCATCCAAGGGCAGGTCCGCGTTCTGCAACGTGGCGCGCAGCGTGGCCTGGAAGTTCGAGACCACCAAGGCGGCCGCCATTCCCTTGCCGCTGACATCGGCCACGCAGAGGGTGATCTGGTCGGGCCCTGTCTGTACGAGGTCGTAGAAATCGCCGCCCACTTGCCGGTGGGGCAGGTACCACGCGGCCGCCTGCATGCGCTCGTTCTCGGGCAGGTCCCGCGGGATCAGCATCTTCTGCATCTCCGCCGCCAGCTCCAGCTCACGGTTCACCCGTTCCTGTTGCAGGGCCTGCGCACCGAGGCGTTTGTTCTCCAAGGCCACGGCCACCAGGCTGGTGAGGGTCTGGATGAAGTTGAGGTGCTTCACGGCCGGGCTCATCCGCCGCTCCTCCTCGTCGATATCGCCGATGAGCAACAGGGCCAAGGGCAGTTCGCGGTGGTGCACCGGCACGGCGATCTCGAAGCCCGACAGCTCGTTCACCTCACCCGAAGCGATGTAGCGGATGTCCTTGTACCGCTCGATCAGCGGTGCCACGTCGGCCTGCTGTTGCACGGGGTCGGCGCCGAAGGCCATGGCGCAATGCCAGCCCGCACCGTGTTCGAAGAGCATCAGCCGTGTGATGCCGAGGTCGTCGCGCATGATGCCGGCGTAAAGCTGCAGCAGCGCCTCGCGGTCGGCGTTGTTGTTGATGGCCTTGGTGACGTCCAGCAGCGCCCGCAGCTGGAATTCCTTCAGGTTGAGCCGTTCGGTGATCCGGTCGAGTCGCGTCATGCGTCAGAGTCCGAGCTTGTCCAGCACCGCGGGCAGCTTGCGCACCATCGCCAGTTCGCGGTACTTCTTCTTCACTTCATCGGCCGGCGAGCCGAAGTAGGTCTTGCCGGGTTCCAAGGAGTTGATCAGGCCGCTCTGACCGAGCACCGTGGCCCCTTCACCGATGGTGAGCTTGCTGGGTACGCCCACCTGGCCCCAGAGTGTCACGCGGTCCGCGATGACGCAGCAGCCGGCGATGCCCACATGGGCCGCGATCAGGCAGTGCTTGCCGATCAGGGTGTCGTGCCCCACCTGCACGTGGTTGTCGATCTTGGTGCCCTCGCCGATGCGGGTGTCCGCCGTCAGGCCCCGGTCGATGGTGCAGAGCGCACCGATCTCCACATCGTCCTCCAGCACCGTGGTGCCGCCCACGGCCATCTTGTCGTAGCGGTGACCGCGCTTCTTGTAGTAGAAGGGATCGCCACCGATCACGGTGTTGGCGTGGATGATCACGCGGTCGCCGATGGTGGTGTTCTCGTAGATGACCACGCCGGGCATGATCAGGCAATCGCGGCCGATGCGGACGTTCGCACCGATCACGGCGCTGGGGTGCACCTCGCTGCCCTCACCGATCGCGGGGTCCTTGCTGCCCCACGCCTGGCGCGGCATGAAGCGGCGCAGCAAGGCGTTGAAATCGCGGCAGGGATCGTCGCTCACCAGGATGGCCTTGCCTTCGGGGATCACCACATCCGCTTGGTCGATCAGGATGGTGGTGGCCGCGCTGTTCAGGGCCTTCTCGTAGTACTTCGGATGGTCCACGAAGACCAGGTCGCCCTCTTCCACCCGGTTGATCTCGTTCAGACCCGTAATCAGGCGGGAAGCGTTGCCTAGGACCAGCGCTCCGATGGAGTGTGCTAGGTGCGTGGCGGTCTGTGGAGGGTCGAGACGCATGCGATAGGTTATGGCCAAAGGTAACGGCAGGTCGCATGGCCCGAAGGCCTATCCATATCCTGCTGCGCCTTGCTGTGGGAGGCCCTTCGTGGCATCCGTCCTTGCGCTGGGAGCCCTGCCGCCGGTGAAGCGAACTATGTCCTTTGGTTCACTCCTCGACCACCAATGTGGTCTGCTGCCCCGCTTGCAGGCTGAAATTCAACGTGCCGATGAGTTCCCCGCCATCCGGGCCGTTGCCGTCGTACGCGCGCAATTGGTAGACGCCCGGATCGGCATAGCGTGAATACGTGCCTTCCGTGTACATCGGAGGCGCATTGCTGAACTCCTCGTCCAACACTGCACCGGTGGTGATTCCGTTGATCTTGATCTCCATGTCCCCAATCAGGAAGGAGGCATACACCAACAATTTGCCCTTCCCCCAGCATCCGGGTGGTTCAACGATCTCCACCAACTTGCATTGGTCCTGACCAACAACGACCGTCCCGTCCCACTCGATATCCATGGAGGAGTTGTAGAGATGGTAACTGTAGGTCCCCGGATCCACGATGAAGGTCTGATCACCACTGCTGCAGTTGCTGGGCGTCGTGTTGTTCACATCATCGAATAGCACATGATGTCCGTCGAACTCCAGATAGCTGTAGGTATGGTCGAACATGCGCATCCGCGACCAGAACCGTATGCGGCTTTCACCCGGTGACGGCGGCTCTCCTGTCGTTCCGCCGGTACCTGCACCGTCGTCGGTCGGCGGCAGGGCAGGTTCGGAAGTATCGTTGTCCTTCTTACAGGAGAAGAGAAGGGATAGGCAGGATAGAAAAAGGATGGACAGGCAGGCCCTGCCGTTGAACATCATGCAGCAGGTGGGTGGGATCAGCCGGCCCATGATCGCTTATTTCTTCACCCGGTCCATGTACTCGCCGGTCTCGGTGTCGATGCGCACGATGGTGCCCACCTCCACGAAGCTCGGTACGCTGATCTCGGTGCCGGTCTCCACGGTGGCGGCCTTCATCACCTTGTTGCTGGTGTCGCCCTTCACGGCGGTCTCCGTGTAGGTCACTTCCAGCTCCACCATCTTGGGGGGGCGGGCGAAGATGGGCATGTCGCTCTCGAAGCCGACCTGCACCACCATCTCCTCCTTCATGAAGCGCATGGCATCGCCGAAGAGCTCGGCAGGCACGTATTTCTGCTCGAAGCTCGCTTGGTCCATGCAAACGAGGTTGTCGCCTTCGCGGTAGAGGTATTGCAGCTCGTGCACCTCCACGCGCAGCACCTCCATGCCCTCGCCGCTACGCCAGCGGTGCTCGTTGAGCTTGCCGTTGCGCAGGTTGCGCATCTTGCCCTGGTAGAAGGCGCGCAGGTTGCCGGGCGTGCGGTGCTGCCATTCCATGATCTGGCAGATGTCGCCGTTGTGGCGGATGTAGGAACCGATGTTGACGTCTGCCGTGCTGGCCATGGGAAAGATCGTTTTGCGAGGGCGCGAATGTAGGAAATGGCCCGCAGAGGCCGGTTACGGGGCCTTGGGCTATTTGAAGGACATCACCTCCACGGTAGCACCGCAGAGCGCCGTCTCCGCCGCTTCGTTGTTGCTGGCCACCACCAGCGTTCGGCCTTCGACGTGCTGCTGCAGCAGATCGCCGTACCACACGATGCCCTTCGCGTCCAGGTTGCTCGTGGGTTCGTCGAGCAGCAGGAGGGAGGTGTCGCTGCAGATGGCCAAGGCGAGCTTCAGCCGCTGGCGCATGCCGCTGCTGAGGTTGCGTACCGGTTTGCCCAGATGTTCCTCCAGCCAAGCGGTACGGGCCAGTTCCGCGATGCCGATGCCGTTGCGCAGCGGCTTGAACGCGATGTGGTTGGCGATGGTGCCGCGCAACGAAAGGTCGTCGTACAGGTTGAGGTAGGGCGCTGCGATGCTGATGTGCCGGTAGACCCGTTCGGGATCGATCACCGCGCCGTTGCGGGTGTGCACCACCCGACCCTCGGTGGGAGCGAGCGCGCCGGCGATCAGTTGGAGCAAGGTGCTTTTGCCACTGCCGTTGGGGCCGAGCAGTGCGGTGCGTGATCCACTCGGAAGCGTCAGGTCCACACCACGCACCACCACTTCGTTGCCGAAATGCTTAGCGATGTGTTCGAGGCGGATGTCCATGTGTTCATGTGCGCATGCGGGCATGTGCTCATGGACGGATGGTCACATGGACACATGAGCACATGCTCATTCCGCCAATCCGCGCATGATGCCCTTGGGGCTGTTGCGGATGAAGTCGAGGATCTGGCCGCGTTCGGGGCTGCGGGGCAGGGTCTGTTCCACGTTCTGGACGGCGCGGTCCACGTTGGTGTTGCGTACGAAGATCTCGCGGTAGATGTCCTCGATGCGGGCCACGGCGGCGTCATCGAACCCGCGGCGGCGCAGGCCCACCACGTTCACGCCCACGTAGCTCAGGGGCTCGCGCGCCGCCTTCACGAAGGGAGGCACGTTCTTGCGCACCAACGAGGCGCCGGCCACGAAGCTGTGCGCACCGATGTGCATGAACTGCTGCACGGCCACATTGCCCTCCAGGATCGCCCAGTCGTCGATGGTGACATGCCCGGCCAGGTTCACGCTGTTGGCGATCACGATGTTGTCACCCAGGATGCAGTCGTGCGCCAGGTGCACGTAGGCCATCAGCAGGCAGTTGCGCCCCACGGCGGTCTTCTCGCGATCGGCGGTGCCGCGGTTGATGGTGACGCACTCGCGGATGGTGGTGCCATCGCCCACCTCGGCCGTGGTCCTCTCACCGGCGAACTTCAGGTCCTGTGGGATGCCGCTGATCACCGCGCCGGGGAAGATGCGGCACTTGCTGCCCACGCGGGCTCCGTCCATCAGCACCGCATTCGGTCCGATCCAGGTGCCGTCGCCGATCGTCACATCGCCTTGGATCGTGGCGAAGGGTTCCACGGTGACATCCTTGCCGATGCGGGCATCGGGATGCACATAGGCGAGCTTGCTGATGCTCATGCGTTGCTGGTGGCTTTGGGCGCTTCGGCCTTGGTTTCCGCCGGTGCACGGTCCCGCGCGATCTGGGCCATCATCTCGGCTTCCACCGCGGGTTGGCCGTTCACGTAGCCGATGCCTTTCATGTGCACGATGCCCCGGCGGATGGGGGTCAGCAGTTCCAATCGGAACACGATGGTGTCGCCGGGAATCACCTTGCGGCGGTAGCGGATGCCGTCGGTCTTGAGGAAGTACGTGGTGTAGTTCTCCGGGTCGGGTACCTTGCTCAGGGCGAAGATGCCGCCCACCTGCGCCATGGCCTCCACCTGCAGCACGCCCGGCATCACCGGATTGTCGGGGAAGTGGCCGGTGAACTGCGGTTCGTTCATCGTCACGTTCTTCACGCCCACGATGCTGTTCTCGTCCATCTCCATGATCTTGTCCACCAGCAGGAAGGGGTAGCGGTGGGGCAACATCTTCGTGATGGCCGTGATGTCGTAGAGCGGTTCCTTGCTCAGGTCGAAGTGCCTGCGGGTGTCCTTCTCCTCGGCCCGCATGCGCTCCTTGATGCGTTTGGCGAAGCTGGTGTTGCCGAAGTGGCCGGGGCGTGCCGCAAGGATGTGCCCTTTGATGGGGCGGCCCACCAGCGCCAGGTCGCCCACGATGTCGAGGAGCTTGTGGCGGGCGGGTTCGTTGAGGAACTTGAGGTCGGTGGTGTTCAGCACGCCGTTGCGCCGGATCTCCACCTCCTGGTAGTCTCGGCCGATGCTCTTGGCCAAGGCCTTCAGGTCGTCCTTGGTGATGCCTTCGCGGTCCTCCAGCACGATGGCGTTGTCCAGGTCGCCCCCCTTGATCAATCCGGCCTTCGCCAGTTGCTCCAGTTCACGCAGGAAGACGAAGGTGCGGCAGGGTGCGATCTCCGCCTTGAACTCGCCCGTGTTGTACATGCTGGCGTGCTGGGTGCCGAGCACGGGGCTGTTGTAGTCCACCATCACGGTCAGGCGGAACTCACCGCCGGGGGCGGGCACGCCGAGCATCTCGGTGCCGCGCTCGCTGGTCTCGAACCAGATGGGTTCCTTCAATTCCCACCAATTGCGCGGGGCGTCCTGCTCCTGAAGCCCCACGGCCTCGATGGCATGCACGAAAGGCAGGGCACTGCCGTCCATGATGGGTACTTCGGGACCGCTGAGCTGGATCAGGCAGTTGTCCACCCCGAGGGCGTAGATCGCGGCCAGCACATGTTCGGTGGTGTTCACCCGGACATCGCCCTTGCCCAAGGTGGTACCACGGGCGGTGCTCACCACCAGGTCGGCGTCGGCATCGATGATGGGCTGGCCCTCGAGGTCGGTGCGCTGGAACTTGTACCCGTGTCCGACCGGTGCGGGGCAGAGGGTGAGGGTGACGGGTTCGCCGGTGTGCAGGCCCACGCCGTGCAGGGTGGCCGGTGCTTTCAGGGTGTGTTGCTTGTCGCTCATGGATCAAGGGGCCGGGCCCCACGGTCGGTCCTTTACTTCTCGCTCAGGGCCTTCAAGGCCTCGCGCAGTTCGGCTTCCAGCCGGTGGATGCGCTGCTCCATCTCCGGCAATTTCCTGAAGTGGATGAAGCTGCGCTTGTAGCTCGTGTTGTTGAAGGCGGGTGAACCCTGTACCACGGCATCGGCGGCGATGTTCGTGGCGATGCCGCTCTGCGCGGCGATCTTGGCGCGGTCGCCCACGCTCAGATGGCCGGAGATCCCCACCTGACCGCCGATCATCACGTATTCGCCGATGCGCGAACTGCCGGCGATACCCGCTTGGCTCACCACCAGGGTGTGCGCGCCGATCTCGGCGTTGTGCCCCACCTGCACCAGGTTGTCCAACTTGGCCCCCTTCCGGATCCAGGTGCTGCCCAAGGTGGCGCGGTCGATGGTGCAGTTCGCGCCGATCTCCACATCGTCCTCGATCACCACGTTGCCGATCTGGGCCATCTTCTCCTGACTGCCGTCGGCATTGATCGTGTAGCCGAAGCCGTCCGCCCCGATCACCGTATTGCTGTGGATGATGTTGCGCTCGCCGAGCACGCATTTGGCGTAGATCTTCACGCCGGCATGGAGCCGTGATCCCGCACCGATCTGCACCCCTTCGCCGATGAAGCAGTTGGGGAAGATCTTCACCCCGTCACCGATCACAGCACCGTCGGCGATGTAGCTGAAGGCACCGATGTACACATCCTTGCCCACCTTGGCCTTCGGGCCGATGTAGCTGGGTTGTTCGTAGCCGATCTTCTCGTACTGGTGCGCATCGTGCATCTCCAGCAGCTTCGCGAAGGCGGCGCGTGGGTCCTTCACCCGGATCAACGTCAGGCTCTTGGCCAGCGGACGGGTGGGCTGGAAGTCCCGCTCCACGATGGCGATGCTGGCCGCGGTGGTGTAGAGGTGCTCCGTGTAGCGGGGGTTGGCCAGGAAGGTCAAGGTGCCCAAACGGCCCTCCTCGATCTTGGCGATGTCGTACACCAACACCTGGGCATCACCATCCACGGTGCCTTGCAGGAAGTCAGCGATCTGGCCGGCGGAGAATTGCATACGGTCGCGGAAGCGCCCTTTCGGCGCGGTTGGCGAAGATAGTCCCGCGTCCTCACCCGCCCAATGCGGCTTCCGTAGGACCGGGTCGCCTCCAGTTTCTCACCACAAAGGCACGGAGGGCACAGCGGAACTCAATGGACGTCTTCCCAATTCAGTCCGAACCACGGATAGACACGGATGGACACCGATGGATACTTGGTGATCCGTGTTCATCTGTGTGGATCCGTGGTTGAAAATGTGGATCTGCTCGCCGATGGCGAGCGAAATGGGAAAGGGATAGACTTGTCGCTCAACCTGGGTAAGGAAGAGCGCTCCGTGTTCTCCGTGCCTCCGTGAGCGACCCCTCAGCGGGCTCGCCGCCTTACTGGCCGATGGGCACCACCACGCGGGTGCGATCCCACTCCAGCACCAAGGCCGGGACCCCGTTCTCCTGGGGTACGGTGATGGTGAACTGCTCCACCTCGTGGTCCAGCGGCTGCACCGGTACGGTCACCTCCACGATATCCGAAGCCGGTTCGCGGCTGGCCTTGCTGTCGAAGTCCACTCCCCATCCGGGCACCTTGGTGTTCAGGATCACTTTCCATTCGGTCTCGTTGGGGATGGTCCACAGCGAGTACTTGCCTGCGGCCACCGTGCGACCACCGATCACCAGGTCCTTGTTGGTGGTGAAGGTCGTGGCCTCATTGGCCCCCGTGCGCCACACTTCGCCATAAGGCACCAGACCACCGAAGATGGCGCGGCCCTTCTTGGAGGGACGGTTGTAGTACACGTCGATCTTCAGGTCGCCCTGCGCGTAGGTCACCGTTTCCTCGGGACTGGCCTTCTTGGTCTGGTGTTGCAGCACCTTGAAGCCGATGAAGGCCACGATGAGCAGGCTGCCGACGATGATCAGGAGGCGCTTGACGAATTTCATGGGGCGTGGTTTGGGCGGCTAAGGTAGACGGCTTCAGCCGCGGTGGATGGTGGTGCTGTTGGCCTGTGCCGTGCCGGTGACGACCAGGTCGTTGATGCAGACGTGCGCGGGAAGCGCCGCGGCGTAGAGGATGATGTTGGCCACGTCCTCGGGTCGGAGCGGCTGGAAGCCTTGGTAGACCTGCTTGGCCCGGACCGCATCGCCACCGAAGCGGACCTCGCTGAACTCGGTCTCCGCCGCCCCCGGTGCGATCTGCGTCACCTTGATGCCGTGGGCCACGAGGTCGATACGCATGGCCTTGGTCAGGGCATCCACGGCGAACTTGGTGGCGCAATACACGTTGCCCTTCGGATACACCTCCTTGCCGGCCGTGCTGCCGATGTTGATGATGTGGCCGCTGTTCCGGGCGGTCATGCCGGGCACCACGGCGCGCGTCACGTACAGCAGGCCCTTCACGTTGGTGTCGATCATCTTCTCCCAGTCGTCGATGTCGCCCTCCTGGATCGGGTCGAGGCCGCTGGCCAGCCCCGCGTTGTTCAGCAGCACATCCACGCTGCTCCAATCCGCGGGCAGCCCCGCGATGGCCCGCTCCACCTCGGCACGGTCGCGCACGTCCATCCGCAGGGCATGCACCACCGGACCGTGCAGGCCCTCCAGTTCGCGCTTCAAGGCATCGAGCCGATCACGGCGCCGGCCGCTGATGATCACGCGCCAGCCTTCCGCCGCGAAGAGCCGCGCGCTGGCTTCGCCGAAACCGCTGGTGGCGCCGGTGATGAGGATGAGCTTCTGCATGCGGCAAAGGAAGTGCGCCCCACCTTATGCTACGGCGTCCTGAACAACCCGATCGTATAGTCCAACAAGGCCTTGTCGCCGTGCTCGCCGTGACCGGGAACAACCACCTGCACATCCGGATAGGCCTGCTTCACCTTTTCGACCGTGGCCGACCACGCGGCAACGTTGGCATCGCCGAGAAAGCCTTTGCCCGCATCGATCTCCTTGATCAAGCAGCCTCCGAACAGGACATGCTCGCCGGGGAAATAGCCCACCACGTTGTCCACGGTGTGGCCTTCGCCGAAGAACGTCACGATCACGTCCTCATCACCCACCTGCAGGATGAGCGGCTCGGTGAATACGTTCTGCGGGACCTCGTAACCCTTCTCCCTCGCCAGGTCAAGTGTCCGGTGGTAGGCATAGGAAGGAATGCCTTGGGCGTGGAACGCTTGGAGTCCGGCCAGGCAATCGTTGTGGAAGTGCGTCGGGACGATGGCCTTGACCTTCGATCCGAGCGTTCCGGAGATCCAGGTGATCAACGCTTCCGAGGTCGAGTCGGTGGTGGGCGTGTCGAAGATGATCGCTTGCCCATCGTCCACCACGATCAGTCCGTTGCAAGGCACATTCCCGAAATCCTCGGTCTGCAGGAAGGAGGTGTGCTTGTAGGTTCTTTCGGATAGCTGCGTGATGATCAGGTCATCGGTCTTGTGCACCACTTCGGGTCGGAACGGTCCCTTCCCCGCAGCGGAGCAACCGGCGATCGCTGTGGAGATCACGAACAGCCGGACCATTCCGATGATGCTCTTCATGAAGTGCGTTGTATCACGGGGTAGGTCTTGCATGAAAACCTGGTTCCACGGTGTCGGCTGCGGATGGGGACTTGGGGTTCGTGCGGCTACGATGAACCTCCAGGACCGGAGCCGGGGGGAGGAAGACCTCCGCATTACAAGGGATGATCCGGGCCAAGGACCATATCAGTACTATCGCGCCGATCGAACGCCCGTCGTAACGTGCAGGATCGTGTTCGTAGGGTAGTGGTTCCATCCCGGTCAAAGGTCGGAACGGCTACCCCTCCAACCAGCGCGGCCAGGCCAGGTAGAACTTCTCCACGGGCGTGCTGAGCGCCAGGATGCCTCCGGTATCGCTGGCGGCGGCGATATCGCGCACGGTGCCGTCCTTGTAGAGCAGTTCGATGCGGTCCTTCTTGGTGTCGTAGGCGTTGTTCACGATGCTGCCCGTGATCACGAAACGCTCCGCGCTGGTCATCGGGATCCGGAGTTGATCGGCCACGGCTTTCCGCAACCGGTCCACCTGGTCCTGCTCCCAAGGCTTGTCCTGCAGACGGATGCGCAGGGTGCGCCGTTCCACCAGATCGCTGGCGAGGTGGGAGAGGACGGGGTCGGGGTGCGTGGCCCAGACCTTCACGGCGCCCATGATGTCGTGGTCGTCGAGCTTCAGGAAGTCGTGCAGCACGGCGTTGTCGTCGAAGGCCGCGCGGCCATGGCGGGCGCTCATGAAGCGCAGCAGGGCAGGGGAGCCGAACACGGGCCTGCCCTCCATGGCCAATTGTTGGGCTCGCCGCAGGGTCTCCACCAGCATCAATTCGGCCGCCACCACGGTCTTGTGCAGGTACACCTGCCAGTACATCAGGCGCCGCGCCACGATGAACTTCTCGATGCTGTAGATGGCCTTCTCCTCCACCAGCAGGCGATCCTCGCGCACCTCGAGCATCTTGATGATGCGGTCGCCGCCGATGACACCTTCGCTTACGCCCGTGTAGAAGCTGTCGCGGTTCAGGTAGTCCATGCGGTCCACGTCCAATTGGCTGCTCACCAACTGGTGCAGCGCGCGCTTCGGATGTTGGTCGCGGAAGATCCGGATGCCCGTGTCCAAAGCCCCGTTGAACTGCTCGTTGAGGCGGTCCATCACCAAGGCGCTCACGGCCTCATGCCCGATGCCTTCCACCAGGCTGTGTTCCAAGGCGTGACTGAACGGACCATGGCCGATGTCGTGCAGCAGGATCGCGATGGCCGCGCCGGTGGCTTCCTCCTCAGACACCGCGTGGCCCTTGCTGCGCAGCGTGTCGATAGCGAGCCCCATCAGGTGCATGGCACCCAAGGCATGGTGGAAACGCGTGTGCAGCGCGCCGGGATACACCAGATGCGATAGCCCGAGCTGCTTGATGTAGCGCAACCGCTGGAACCACGGATGATCGATCAACCGCAACACCAACTCGTTGGGCACGGTGATGAAGCCGTAGATGGGGTCGTTGAGGATCTTCTTCGCCACGGGCGTTCGCGATGCGCGCAAAGGTCAGCAGGATCGGGCTTCCTTGTTCAGGGCTTCGCTCCAAGCTTTCTGGCTTCTGGCTACTAGCTTCTGGCTGCTGGCCCCTGTCAACCGGCCACTGCCCACTTTCACTTGCCCCTAATTTCACCGCCCGAAAACAAAGGGCTTCCGACAGGCGTTCCTTGTACTTACACCCGGATCCCCGACCTCCACTTATGAACGTGAACATCCTTTGGGCCGACGACGAGATCGATCTCCTGCGGCCCCATGTCCTTTTCCTCGAACAGAAAGGCTACACCGTGACCACCGTGAACAACGGGTTGGATGCCGTGGACGAAGTCGCCAAGCGGGAGTTCGACATCATCTTCCTGGATGAGAACATGCCGGGCCTCAGCGGATTGGAGACCTTGAACCGGGTGAAGGCGGCCAGCCCGCGCACGCCCGTGATCATGATCACCAAGAGCGAGGAGGAGGCCATCATGGAGGAGGCCATCGGCAACAAGATCAGCGACTACCTGATCAAACCGGTGAACCCGAACCAGATCCTGCTCGCGCTGAAGAAGCACCTTGAAGGAAGCCGCTTGGTGAGCGAGAAGACCACCAGCAGCTACCAGCAGCAGTTCGGCCGCCTGAGCATGCGTTTGGGCGATCGCCTGAGCACCGAGGAGTGGAAGCAGCTCTATGAGGAACTCGTGCGCTGGGAACTGGACCTGAGCGGGAATCCCGACCAGGGCATGACGGAGATCCTGCGCAGCCAATGGTCCGAGGCCAATGAGCTCTTCAGCAAGTTCGTGGAGCGCAACTACCTCGATTGGGTCAACAACGTGGGCCAGGACCTGCCCCTGCAGAGCCATCAGCTGTTCAAGGCGAAGGTGGCGCCGTTGATCGACGAGAAGCAGGCCCCCCTGTTCATGGTGCTGATCGACAACCTGCGGCTGGACCAGTGGAAGGTGCTGGAGCCGATGGTCACCGAGTTCTTCAAGGTGGAGGAGCAGGGCATGTTCTACAGCATCCTGCCCACGGCCACGCAGTATGCGCGCAACGCCATCTTCGCCGGCATGATGCCCTCGGAGATCGAGAAGCGGTTCCCGGGCAAGTGGGTGATGGAGGACGCCGAGGGCAGCAAGAACGCGCACGAGGAGGAGTTCGTCGGCGACCAGCTGAAGCGTCTGGGCAAGGGCGTGAAGTTCAGCTACCACAAGATCACCAACCTGGCCGCGGGCCGGAAGCTGGCGGAGAGCCTGGGCAACCTGATGGGCAACCCGTTCAACGTCATCGTCTACAACTTCGTGGACATGCTGAGCCATGCGCGCACCGAGATGGAGGTGATCCGGGAGCTCGCCGAGGACGAAGCCGCCTACCGTTCCCTGACCCGCAGCTGGTTCCAGCATTCACCGCTGTTCGATATCCTGAAGGAGATCGCCTCGAAGGGAGGCCGCGTGGTGATCACCACCGACCACGGTACCGTGCGCGTGACCCAGCCCAGCAAGGTGATCGGCGACCGCAACACCAACACCAACCTGCGCTACAAGCACGGCAAGAACCTGACCTACGAGGCCAAGGAGGTCCTCGCCATCAAGGATCCCGCGAAGGCCCACCTGCCCCGCACCAACGTCAGCTCGGTGTACGTCTTCACGAAGAGCGATCACTACTTCGTGTACCCCAACAACTACAACCACTTCGTCAACTTCTACCGGAACACCTTCCAGCACGGGGGCATTTCCTTGGAAGAGATGTTGGTGCCCGTGGTGTACATGAAGGCGAGGTGAGGCATGCGCTGCAACTTTTCGCCCGGGAACTGACGCTGGTCTTCAGTGCATACTGGGGACTTGGGCGGGCGAGCGCTCAAGAGCGGGCCATGGAGATCGTCCACCGCGACGAGGCGGGTCGTGTCACCTACTTGGAACGAGAGTATCGGAGCGGGGATACGACGCTTTACCATATGGCCTATATGGATGAGAGCAGACTGCTGAAATGTTTCGTTCAGCGATCAGGTGATACGCTGGTGGAGGTTCAACAGTGCCATCAGTTCGGGCCATTGCTTGAAGCAGGGTTCGAGGTGCTCGATCCATGGGAAGGGAACGATCTCCGTTCAGCAGGCTCGCATGCGCAACGCGTTCATTCCGGAGAGGAGACCGTGCAGTTCGCAGAGGCAACGCTGCGGGACCAGTGGATCTATCGGTCCTTGGCTGGATCGATCTTGGACAAGAGAATAGTCGATGGTTCCGGTCGCACGACCAATCGGCAGGATTTCCTGTACGCTGAGCACTCCTTGGTAGCTTGGTCATATTTCGACCAGGATACAGTGGCCTATGCAGTGGATAGCATCTCTTGGACCGCCGATAGCACCGAGATGCACGTGGTCAACCGCTGGTCGGATGGTGGTGAGGGATCCCATTGGCGCTTACGATCAGCAGGGGATTCGACGATTTTCGGTTCCGACGGACAAGAGGTGATCGGCCACTGGGCCTATGAACGGACGCCCTGGAACAAACGGGTTCGTGAAGCGGCTCTCAGAGAAGGGCCTGCGTGCAGGTCCGAGATCCAGCGCATCAAGGAGTGTCTGTTGGAAAGATCGATCGACTCGTGCGGTGATCAGGTCCTAGTGGATCATGAATGGGACGAACACCGTCGGCCGGTCCGCTCCATCGTGAGGCGGAATGGTCGATCGGAGCAACGGGTCGACTATGTCTACCACTGATCTCCTACCTTGATGTTGGAACCGGTGGAAATTGCGGCTAGGCCGAGGGTCAGGTGGCTCGTTTGGTTGAGCGTGGGCCTCGGGTTGTTCATGTGGGACCGATACGGTGGGTTCGGCAAGCCGAAGGCGGAGGACATACAGGCCGTTCGGCCGGGAATGAGCACAGCACAGGTGCTCGCTATCCTGGGCGAACCGGTTGAACAGGAAGTACGGGAGGGTTTGGCGTTCGCTAGTTCCTGTAACCCGGATGGGTTGTGCAGGGAACCGCAACGCACCACATGGACCTACACCCGGAAACCCTTGAGCAGGTTCATTCCTTATCCCGCCTATCCCATGCTCTGGGTGCATTTCAACTCGCGTGGACATGTGCATGAGGTCTATGCCAAGCAATACAGTGGTCTTGAAGGCCAGGGTATCTACATGCTCAAGCTCGATCCTTGCGACACCACGGATCGAACGGTGAAGCCTTCTCCGGCGTACTACGACGAGACCATGGCGTTGCGGCAGCTACAGGAGTCCTTCTGATCTTTACGGCCGTGTCGACCCCCCTGACCCTCCGCCAGCCGTCCGATACCTTGGAGGCCGCCCGCTTCGTGTTGCAGGGCCACCGCGATGCCCGGGTCTTCGCCTTCCACGGGGAGCTGGGGGCGGGGAAGACCACGTTGATCAAGGCCTTGTGCGCGGAGCTCGGTGTAGCGGCCGGCACCAGCAGCCCTTCCTTCGCCATCGTGAATGAATACCGCACCGCAAGCGGGGAGCCGGTGTACCATTTCGACCTGTACCGCCTGCGGAACGCCGAGGAACTGGAAGGCATCGGCTTCGTGGAGTACGTGGACAGCGGTTCCTACTGTTTCGTGGAGTGGCCCGAGCTCGCCGAGCACCTGTTACCGCCGGATACGGTGCATCTTCGCATCCGGATCGGGGACGACGGCACCCGCTTCCTTGAACCCCTACCATGAGCGCCAGCACCGACCTGCTGAAACAACTGGCCCGTGAGGTGGCCCTGTCACCCATGGAACAGGCCCTGGAGGTGGGGCGCAAGAACAAGAGCCTCTTCATCGGTATCCCGAAGGAGATCACCGCCCAGGAGAACCGCACCCCCTTGACCCCCGCCAGCGTGGCCGTGCTCGTGGGCCGCGGACACGATGTGGTGGTGCAGCGCGGTGTGGGCCAGAGCGTACAGTTCCAGGACAACGACTACACCGAGGCCGGTGCCATGCTGGCCGAAGGACCCGAGGAGGTGTTCAAGGCCGAACTCATCCTGAAGGTGGCACCGCCCACCCCGGCGGAGATCGACCTGCTGCGCCACAAGCAGATCCTGGTGTCGGCGCTCCAGATGAGCAGCCAGCCCAAGGATTCGCTGCGCCGCATGATGGACAAGAAGGTGACCGCCGTGGCCTGGGATTTCATCAAGGACCGCGAGGGCATCTACCCGATCATCCGGGCCATGGGCGAGATCGCCGGGAACACCTCGATCCATATCGCCGCCGAATACCTCACCACCGACAAGGGCGGTCAAGGTCTGATGCTCGGCGGTATCAGCGGCGTATCGCCGGCCGAAGTGGTGATCATCGGGGCCGGCACGGTGGGGGAGTTCGCCACTCGCGCGGCCCTCGGCCTCGGCGCCAGCGTGAAGGTCTTCGACAAGAGCATCTATCGCCTGCGCCGATTGCAGAGCGACATCGGCCAGCGCATCTGGACCAGTGTGATCCAGCCCGACGACCTGCGCCGTGCCCTGTTGCAGTGCGATGTGGCCGTAGGGGCCATGCGCCCCGAACACGGCCGAACCCCCATGGTGGTGACCGAGGAGATGGTACGCGACATGAAGAACGGCAGCGTGATCGTGGACGTCAGCATCGACCGTGGAGGCTGCTTCGAAACCAGCGAGCTCACGTCCCTCGTGGATCCGGTCTTCAAGAAGTACGGCGTGATCCACTACGGCGTACCGAACATCGCCAGCCGCGTGCCCCGTACCGCCACCTACGCGCTGAACAACATCTTCACCCCGATGCTGCTCACCATGGGCGATGTCGGCGGCTTCGAGGAACTGATCAAACGTGATCTCGGTCTACGCCACGGCGTGTATCTCTACAACGGGGCGCTGACGAGCGAGGTGCTCAGCGAGGCCTTCCGCCTGCCCTACAAGGACTTGGACATTTTGCTGGCGGCCTTCTAGCATATGCTTCTGCGGTCATGTGGCCATGTGCGCATGAGCCTTGTTGTGGGCCGGATCACCTTTCTTCGCGGACGCACCGGTGCGCGGTGCCATGGACACATGAACACATGCGCACATGAACCCATGGATCAATGGAACTCTCTCGTCGCATCAAGCTCTACGTGTTCGGTGTCGTGATCGGTGGTGTGGCCGCTTGGGCCATCTACGGAAAGAAGCTCACCAACACGGCCTGGATGCCCGAGGCCCGCGTGAAGCTGCGCCTCAGCAGTACCCTCGTGAAGGCCACGCCGTCGGCCCAACAGCAGCTTGATGCCTTGTCGCTCGATCTGTTGAGCGTGCGGCTTGCCTTGGACAGCTCCCAGGTCGATTTCAAGGCCAGTACACGCACGGACGACAGCCTGTTCTACGTGGTGCACACCACGCTCGATGGTCGCAGCTACACCTACGGTTGCGCGGCCTTGCGCGATTACGTGGTGGACAGCACGGCCACCCTCACGCGCATCGCGGTGCGCTGATCACGGACGGCCGTATTCCTGCCGGACCTCCTGGTTGTTCAGCACCACGAAGGTGAAGATGCCCAAGGCCAAGCCGAAGGGGATGCTCAGGCAGTTGATGCCGGCCACCACCTGACTGAACGTGGACCCCTTGCGGTTGCCGATGAAGCCGGCGCTGGCCAGGTTCAGCACGCCGATGGTCTCCACGACAGCGAACAGCACCCAGCCCATGATCATCAGCAGGTTGCCCACGAAGGCCGGTGGCATCTCACCACCCTGCTCCATCAGCCAGTCGCTCTGCAGGAAGCCCCCGAGGAACACCAGGACGAGCAGCCCGAAACCGCTCAGACAGACGAAACCGCCGTACACATAGTGCAGCACGCTCAATGTGGAGATGTGGTTCTTCATGGAACGAAGATGGAAGCGACCGCGGTGCGATGTCTTCCTTTCGGTAGGAGCGGGATGTTACGCGGTTGGACGGCGCTCAACGGACCAGGGTCACATGGCCCCGCATTTCCTCGGACGCTCCTGCGGTGGTGCCGTAGCTGAGCACCCAGTTGTAGACCCCGATCGGTAGCTCTTCGCCGTTCGCGGTGCCGTCCCAGACCGGATCGTTCACCGTGAGTTCCTTCACCACGTGCCCCCACCGGTCGTAGATGCGCATGAACAGCAGCCTTTCGAACGGAAGTATGCTGGGCAAGAACAGCTCATTGATCCCGTCATCGTTGGGGGTGAATGCATTGGGAATGTGAACGCAGGTGGGTACTTCCACTGGCCGGTACAGGGAGTCCGAGCATCCGTGGATGTTGGTCACCAGGAGTTGGAACGGGATAGTACCCGTGGTGCCCGGGTCATAAAAGTGGTCCCAGTACCGGTCCTCGGAAGCGGGCGTACCGTGCACCGTCCAGTGGTACCGCGAGAGGGGTTGTTCGGTGGCAGTAAGTGCGATGGTCCGGCAATCCTCCTGTGGGATGGCGGTGAAGGCCGCTATCGGTGCCGAGTAGGCGTTGACGATGCGTTGCGTGCTGTCCCGGCAACCGCCCTCCCCGATAACGCTCAGCGCGATCGTGTCGGGGCCGAGCTCTTCCGGTGCCATCGCCAAAGTGTTCGCTGAGGAGCCCACCAAGGAGCCATTGAAGTACCACCATTGCGCCAGGGTGAACTCGGACTGGTCCACCAAGGGAATGGACTGCCCCACGCAAGCTGTGTCCGTAGTGAAGGCAGCGATCGGCAATTCATGCAGCACGAAGCTGGTGCGTGCCGTATCGGTGCATGGGCCTTGCAGCTCGGCCACCAGCTCCAGTGCATGTTCACCGGCACCGATCAGCTCGAGTTCCAATTGGCCTTGTGTGCCGACCAGAACACCGTCCAGCCACCAACTCACCGTCGCGCCCGGTGTGGAACTGTTCGTGGCGATGATCTCCGCGGGGCGACCGCAGGGATCCACAGGCTGCAGCACCAGGCCCGCATCGGGCGAAGGGTTCCCCACGATGTCCATGTTCGTACTGTCCCGGCAGCCCGTAAGTTGGTCCACCACCAGAAGTGCCACCGTGTGCGTTCCTGTTGCGGTGGTGTTCTGTGGGAGTGGTTGTTCGAGGAAGGAGAACACCGTTCCATCCTGGGTCCAAGTGCTGGCGAGGTTGCTGCCGATGCTGGTGTTCGTGAAGACCAATGGGGTGGGTGCGCAGTAGATCGGTTCGTTCACGCTGAACGCGGCGTTGGGCGGCTGTACCACCTGCACCCATTGTGTCGCGGAGGCCGTGCATCCGTTGTCGATCGCGGTAACCGTCAGGGTCACCGGCCAGCTGCCGGACGCATCGAAGACCACCGGTAGCGTACCGAAGGTGCTCGTTCCCTCGGCGCCAAGGTCCCAGTTGGTGCTGGATACCTCAGGGGTCAGGTTGGTCAATTGCACCGGAAGGCCCAAGCATACGGGCTGTGGATCGATGCTGAACGAAACGGTCGGGGAGGGTGATACCTCAATGGTCACGCTCACCGTGTCGTAACTGCAGCCGTTGTCACCGTAGAGTGTCGCGGTCCAGGTTCCGGCGGAGTATGTGTGCGTCACGTCCTGTGCCGTGCTCACGTTGCCATCGCCCAGTTCCCAATGCCAGTTGGTGACACCTATGCTGTACTGGGTGAGGTCCACCGTGAGGGGAGCACATCCGTTCGTGGTGCTCGTATTGAAGAAGGCCGTGATGGTGTTCGGTTGTACGGTGACATCGTACGTGTGCACATCGGTGCCGCAGGTGTTCGTGGCCGTCAGCGTGATCGTGAAGGTGGTGTCGTTCGCGCCGGTGAAGTAGGTGTGCGTCACCAAGCTGTCCATGGTCTGCAGCTCCGTTCCATCGCCGAAGTCCCAATGGAAAGCATCCGCTTGTCCGATGCTCACATTGCTGAAGGTGACCGGCCACGGCGAGCAACCCTGATCGAAGTCCGGCCCGAACAAAGCAGTGGGTGCGGGGAACACGGTGATGTCGATCGTGCGGTCCACCGTGCTGCACAGATTGCTCGCGCTCAAGGTGATCGTGTACACCGTGTCGGTGTAGGCACTGGCAAGGAAGGTCACGGGAGCAGGTTGCTCCGTGGTGCTCATTTCCCCGTTGCCGAAGTCCCAAGCGTAGCTTACGCCATCGCCGAAGCTGTTGTTCTGTACCTCCACGGTCAAGGGGCCGCAGCCCGCCGTTTCCGGACCTGCGCTGAATGCCACTGTGGGCCCTTCCCATACCGTCACCGAACCGGTCGTGCTATGGGTGCAACCCGGACCGGTGCTTACGGTCAAGGTCACCGGATAGGTACCGGTGCTGCTGTACGTATGTTGTGGGGATGCGGCGTTGCTGGTACCGCCGTCGCCGAAGTCCCATTCCCAGCCGGTATTCCCACTGCTCGCATCGGTGAAGGGGAAGGATGCTCCCATGCAGGCGATGGGTGCATTGCTGAAGGCTGCTACGGGCAAGGGGTTCACCGTGGCCTGTGCGGAGGTGTTGTTGGTGCATCCGTTCGCATCCGTGTAGGCGTAGGTCACCGTGAACGAGCCCACCCCCGGAACCAGCGGGTCGAACGTGCCCATAGCGGCATCCATGATACCCGGTCCGCTCCAAGTGCCTCCCAGGGGCGTGGCGGTCAGGGTCTGCGCACCGCCATCCAGGCAAACGGAGGTGCTGCTGGTGATCGCGACGATCGGCAGCGGGTCCACGGTGATCACAACCTGGTCGCTGGTGATGCACGAACCGGTGCCCACACTGTAGGTCAGTGTGTGATCGCCCGCCGCGTCCGGGGTGAAGACCCCGCCTGCCGTGACCGCCGGGCCGCTCCAAATGCCACCTGTCGGAAGGCCGCTCAGCACCAGATCGGTGGAACCGATGCAGAGTGCATCATCCGCTCCAGCATCCGCAGGTTCGTCGATCGCGATCACCGTCGCCGTGATCTGCGAGGAGGCGCTGCAGTTGTTCACGTCCGTGTAGGTGTACGTCAAAGGGGAAATGCCAACGCCGGCTGGAGTGAAGACTCCGCCGGAAGTCACGTTCGCCCCGGACCATATGCCGTTCGCGGGGCTGAAGCCGGTGAGCTGCTGTGGCAGGGGCTGGTCGCAGAAGATGATGTCGTTGCCCGCGGTCACCACCGGAAGTGCATGCACCGTTGCGTTCAGGGCATCTGATACCGCACAGCCGTTCGGATCCATGTAGGTGTACGTGAGCACATGCACACCCGTGCTCGCTGCGGAAGGCGCGAAGGTGTTGCCCGTGATGCCTGCGCCCGTCCAGGTTCCGTTCATCGGCGTGGCGTTGAGCAACACCGGTGGCGCGTCGATGCAACGCACCAGGTCCGCGCCGGCGTTCACCACCGCAGCGTTCACCACCTGCACCTGCAACGATGCGCTCACCGTGCAGCTGCCGCTACCGAGCATGTAGGTCAACGGGAAGGTGCCGGCGGTGTTCGGCGTGAAGGTGCCATTCGAAGAAACGTTGCCGCTCCAAGTGCCCCCGGGCGGTGAGGCGCTCAGCACCAATGGGCCACTGTTCAGGCAGACCAAGGTGTCATTGCCCACCACGGGATCCGCCGGAACGGGATCGACCGTGACCTGGACCACATCGCTGCTGCTGCATCCCGCGGCGGAGGTCACGGTGTAGGTGAGCGTGAACGTACCTGCGCCACTTGGTGTGAAGCTGCCTCCCGCCGTCACACCCGCTCCGCTCCAAATGCCGCCCGGTGTGGGTGGCTGCAGGATCTCGGGGATGGCCTGTGCGCAGAACGTGCGGTCGGGACCGGCATCGACCACGGGCAAAGGGTTCACCGTGACCGTTGTGTTCGACGAGCCCGGGCAATTGCCTTGTGCGCTCGTTACCACCACGGGCTGTGTTCCGGTGGGCGTGAAGGTGATGGACGGCCCAGTGCCTTGCGGCACTCCCCCCACGGTCCAGCTGTAGTTGCCGCCGCCCCCAGCGGTCAGTGTCACCGGTTGTCCTTGGCATACCGCAGGTGCGGCCGGTGTGATACTGATCACGGGTGTCGGGGTCACCGTGACCTGCACCGTGCTGGAGGGACCGGAGCATCCACCTCCATTGGGCACCACCGTGTATACACCCGCCATCGCCGCCGTCGCATTGGTACGCGTGATGGTATTGCCGACCTGGCTGAAACCACCGGGGCCGCTCCATGTGAACGAGACCCCGTTCACCGCTGTGGCCTGCAGCACGATGTCCTCCCCGGCGCAGATGTTCAATGGGCCGTTCAGCACCGGTGCTGCGGGAAGTGTGGTCACCACCAGTGGTGTGCTGGCGTTGCCGGGGCCGCACAAGCTTGTTGCACCGGCGGTTATCGTGTAGTTGCCGGGACTGGTGTAGGTGATGGTCCCCGGCATAGCGGTGCTTGCTGCGCTCGGTGCGCCACCGGGCATTGCCCAGGTGTATCCGGTGATCGGCGTTCCGCAGGAGGTGAATGTGGCCTGAGGCGATACCGACCCGCCGGCGCAGATGCCTGGAACGGCAGCAAGCGCCACCTGGGGCGGGGCTCCTACGCTCACGACCCGATCCACCGGGAAGGTGCCGCAGGAGTTGATCGCCTGCAAGCGCACATTGTACGTGCCGGCACCGGTGAAGGTGAATTGCGGCTCGAACGTGCCGGATGATGTGCCGTTGCTGAATGCCGCCGATGCGCCGCTGTTGCAACTGGCCGAGGTGTTGGTCAGCTGCCAGTTGTAACGGGTGAGGCAACTGTTCGGACTGCTGCTCGTATTGTCCGCTGTGCTCACCAGAGGCGAGCATCCCGTGGCCGGTGATAGCGTGAAGGCCGGCGATGGAGGAGCTTCGACACAAATGGTCCGGGTGAGGGTGTTCTGCCCGCAAACGTTGCCGGTGAGGTCGGAAATGGTGTATGTGCCCGGTGCGGTGAATTGGACCGATAGCGTTGTGCTGCCATTGGTCCATGTGGCCGGCACTGCCGGGGTGCCTCCTGTACTGCCCAATGATCCGGATACCAACGCGTAGGTGTTGGGCATGATGCTCCAGACGCGCTTGGGATCGGTGCAGGTCGGCGCCTGTTGCCCGATGCTCTGGTCGGTGAGGGTCACCGGGCTGTTCACACAAACGGTATCGTTCGGGCTGATGGTGAAATTCGCTTGCGATGATTCCGAAACACGGATCTGATCAAGCTGTCCGGTCCGTGTGTCACAAGGATTCTGGATCCTCCATGCGGCCGAGAATTCACCGCCGTTGTCGCAAGAGGATACGTTGTAGGTATGTTGGATGACCGCTGGGGGCGGATGTGGCACGTTGGAAGTCTGCCCATCACCGAAGTCGATGATGTAGGTTGTGCCCGGCGGATTGGTGCCGATGTTGTTCCATTGGAAATCCACCGTTTGTCCGGTGCAGATCGATGTTCCGGTGACCACACTGAGACCACCGAGCGGCACGCCTCCGATGAACACGTAGAACTGCGTGGTCCGTGTGCAGCCGTTCGGTTGCGTGATGGTATAAGTGCCCTGTGTCAGGCCCAATGGATAGGTCTGGGTGGCGTTCCATCCGGAGGTGGCGTAGGTATTGCTGTTTCCATTCCCCCAAGTGATCGTGTAGGTGGAACCGGCAGACGCGCTGCTGGCATCCGTGAAATCGAAGGCGAACGAGCTGAAGCCTTGCTGGCAGAGTGAGAATGCCGGAAGGCCATTGTAGGTCGTGCTCTGTTCCGCGTTCGGACTGGTGAGTTGAATGGTCGGCAGCGCATTCACGCTGACGTTCACTTGATCCGTTACGGTATTCGGTGGGGTGCTGTTGTCGGTAACCGATACCGTGTAGGTGGTGTTGGCGTTCACCGTAGCAGTAGGATTGGCTACCGTGGCACTGCTCAAGCCCGTGGTCGGGGTCCACTGGTACGTATATGGACCAGGGCCAGTGGCGGTAGGAGACCCACCAAGGTTGGTGACGGTGCCCGCGCAGATCGTTCGGTCCAGGCCCGCGTTCACAGTGAACTGTCCGCGCACAATGCCGGGAAGCAGCAGCACAACGAACGTCAGGAGCGCTTGGAGTAGGGCGCGGTGGGGAGCGGGCACCGGTACGGATCTTCGATCGGCCCGCAAATTAGGAGGTGGCCCCTACGGTATGGGCCGTATTCAGGCTAATTCCGTGTGATGCGACCGTTGTTCGCTCCCTTCCTCCGCCTCCGCATCTCCGCCATGATCAAACCCAGTTCACGGCCCGTCTGGCCCCGCGCGCTGGTGTTCTCGTTGGCGCGGCGCAGGAGGTAGGGCATCACATCGCGCACCGGGCCATAGGGCACGTACTTGGCCACGTTGTAGCCGGCCGCGGCCAGGTTGAAGCTGATGTTGTCGCTCATGCCCAGCAGCTGCGCGAACCAGATGCGTCGATCGTTGCGGGGTAGGCCTTGTTCATCCATCAAGCGGGCGAGGAGCAGGGTGCTGGACTCGTTGTGCGTACCCGCCACCACGGCGATGCGATCGATGTGCGCCATGCAGAACCGTAGGGCGGCATCGTAGTCGCGGTCGCTGGCGGCCTTGTCGGGCTGGATCGGGTCCTGCTCATCCCGTTTGGCGGCACGGGCGCGTTCCTTTTCCATGTAGGCCCCGCGCACGAGCTTCACCCCGAGATGATAACCGCCTTGTTTGGCCTCGGCCAGGCTGTCCTCCAGGAAGGTCAGCCGATCGTGGCGGTAGAGCTGGATCGTGTTGAAGACGATCGCCTTCTCCTTGTTGAAGCGGCCCGCGAACTCGGCCACCATCCGGTCCACCACGGGCTGGATCCAGCTTTCCTCGGCATCCACCAGCACGGGTACGTCGGCGGCATGGGCGGCCGCGCAGATGCGTTCCACCCGTGCATGCACCCGTTGCCATTCGGCCTGTTCCTCCGGCAGCAGCGTCACCTCATTGCTCACCTTTTCCAGCAGGAACATCCGCCCGACCCCGGTGGGCTTGAAGACGGCGAAGGGAATGTGCGCATCGTGCTTCGCGGCGGCTATGGTGCGGAGGGTCTCCTCCATCGTTGCATCCAGCGAGGCATCGTCATCCAGGCCTTCCACGCTGTAGTCGAGGATGGTCCCGATGCGGCTCTTGGCCAGCTTTTCGGCGGTGCGGAGCGTCTCCTGGATGTCCTCGCCCCCCACGAACTGTTTGAAGATGGTGGCCTTGATGAGGCCCTTGATCGGCAGGTGCAGCCAGAGGGCCGCCTTGCTCAAGGCGCTGCCCACAGCGGTCAGCGTGGGGTTGCCGATGATGCGGAACAGTTGGTACGCCTTCCAAAGTTCCCCGTCGCTCTTGGCGGCGAAGGCGGTACGGGTATCTCCGAGATCGAGGGAGTGGTGGACAGGCGCGGGTCCCGGGGAGGAGGGCATGAGGGGCTTTGAAGTTGTTCGTTCCTTTGAACGCAGCCGCCGGGTGCTCGGGCACCGTTCGTGGGCGGCCAAAAGTAGCAATGGGCATGGTGCGGGCAGGAGGGAACGAGGTCACCGCCGGAGGGCATCCGGTGATGCTGGGCGCCGACGCGCTTCCGGCCTTGGACCGCTGGACCGCCGCACAGGGCAACACCACGTTCTTCATCCTGGGCGACGAGACCACCATGGAGCAATGCCTGCCCGAGCTCCTGCACCAAGTGCCCGCCTTGCGCGAAGCCGCCACCGTGCAGGTGCGGAGCGGGGAGGCCAGCAAGGACCTGGAGGTGTGCCGCGCCCTCTGGCAGCATTTCAGCGAGCGTGCGGCCGATCGGTCCGCCGTGCTCGTGAACCTCGGCGGGGGGGTGGTCACGGACCTGGGAGGTTTCGTGGCCGCCACCTTCAAACGGGGCATCCGTTTCGTGCATGTGCCCACCACCCTCATGGGCATGGTGGATGCCAGCATCGGTGGCAAAACGGCCATCGATCTCGGCGGGGTGAAGAACCTCGTGGGTGTGTTCGCCGATCCGGTCTCCGTGCATGTGCACCCGCCCTTCCTGCGCACCTTGGGTAAACGCGAGCTGATGAACGGCGTGGCCGAGATGATCAAGCACGGCCTGGTGCTGGATGCCGAGCACTGGAACGCCCTCCGCCGGTCGCCGCTGCACGACCTCAATGCGCTGGCCCCCCTGATCGAACGCTCCGTGCGGATCAAGGCGGAGGTGGTCGCCAACGATCCCCGGGAGAACGGTCCGCGCAAGCTGCTGAACTTCGGCCATTCCATCGGGCATGCCCTGGAGGCCTTCGCCTTGGAAAGCCCCGACCGCGATCTGTTGCACGGCGAGGCGGTGGCCATCGGCATGGTCTGCGCCACTTGGCTCAGCTGGCGCTTGGGCCATCTGGACCGCGACCGGATGAACGCCATCCAGGAGCACCTCATGGGCCTATATCCGGCCTTCCATTTCAGCAGCGCCGACCACCATCGGATCGTTGAGCTGATGCGTAACGACAAGAAGAACGCGCCCGACGGCTTCCGCTTCGTGCTGCTCACCGGCATCGGCGAGGCCGTGTTCGATGTGCCCGTGACGGCCGGACAGGTAGGCGATGCCCTGGACCATTACCGATTGCTGGTGCGTGATGCGGAGCGTGACCGTCCGAAGGCCTGAGGCACCGATCCGCGCCACCATCGCCTTGCCCCGTAGCAAGAGCGTGGCCAATCGCGCATTGGTCCTTGCAGCATTGGCGGGGGATATCGGTTGTGTGGAGAACGCCGGCGACGCCGATGACACACGCATCCTGTTGCGCTTGTTGAAGGAGCTGCCTCGTGTGATGCACTGCGGGGAAGGTGGAACGACCTTCCGTTTCCTGCTCGCTTGGGCCTGTGTGCAGGAAGGACAAGAGCATGTGCTCACGGGTACAACGCGACTGCTGGAACGCCCGCATGACGCACTGGTGGATGCGCTGCGCGAGCTCGGTGCCGATATCACCAGGACCGAGGAAGGTTATCGTGTCATCGGCAAGCGCTTGGTCGGTGGTGCCATCACCATCGATTCCCCGGTCAGCAGCCAGTTCATCAGCGCGCTGCTGCTCGTTGCACCCTGTTTTGAACAAGGCTTGCGGCTCACGTGGACCGGCCGTCGCCTGAGCGAACCCTATGTGCACATGACGCTGGAGGTGCTCAAGCACTTCGGTGTGCTTGCGGAAGTTGACAACGGAACGATCCATGTCCCTTCCACGCCATTGCGACCCGCGCCGATCACTATCCCGCGCGATTGGAGCGCCGCCGCGTTCTGGTTCCAGATCACGGCGTTGGCCGATGATGCGGAAGTGATGCTCGAAGGGCTGCATACGGACGGATGGCAGGGCGATGAGGAAGTCCGCTCGTTCATGCGTGACCTGGTCGATGTTGATGTTCTTCAGCATGGCTGCATGCTTCGCACCAAGGCCTGGTCGGGCCCGGAAAGCTTGCGGTTCGAGCTGCAGGGTTCACCGGACCTTTTTCAGCCGCTGGTCCTTACGTGGGTCGGTGTGAACGCGCGCGTTGCGTTCGGTGGATTGCACAACCTTCCCCTGAAGGAGACCGATCGGATCGCTGCCGTGGCGCATGCGCTCGCCCACCTTGGGGTCTCGACATCATTCAACCATGGTGTTTTCAGCATCCTGACCCATGGCCCCTTGAAGCCCGCCCAAGGCCATGCCTTCGGTACGTCGAACGATCACCGCATGGCCATGTCCCTCGCGCCGCTGGCCTTGGTGCTGGAGGAGGTCACCATCCTCGACCCGGATGTGGTGGGCAAATCCTACCCGCGGTATTGGGAGGACCTGCGGAAGGCCGGGTTCATCCTGGAGTTCCGCGACAAGTAGGAACCGAGCGCGCCCAGGAAGAATGAAGCTCCGGACGCTTTGCCTTGCGGATGACTACCCCAGCGTACTGTTGTCGATCACGAAGCGGTAACGCACATCGCTTTTCAGCATGCGCTCGTAGGCTTCGTTGATCTTCGAGGCCGGGATGACCTCGATGTCGCTCAGTACCTGGTGTTCGGCACAGAAGTCCAGCATTTCCTGCGTCTCCTGGATACCGCCGATGAGCGAGCCGGCCAGGCAACGGCGTTGCATCACCAAGGCTCCCGGGTGCACCGGAGAAGCGTCGGGCATGCCCACGAGTACCATCGTGCCACCACGTTTCAGCAGGAGCAGGTAGCTGTTGTAGTCGTGCTTCGCGCTCACCGTGTTCAGGATGAAGTCGAAGCGCTTGGCGTTCGCCTTGAACACCGCAGCGTTGTGGGTGCTCAGGAAATCATCCGCACCGAGGCGCTTGGCATCGTCCTGCTTGCGGTCGCTGTGGCTCACCACCGTGACATGCGCGCCCATGGCCTTCGCGATCTTCACGGCCATGTGTCCGAGCCCGCCCAGACCCACGACGGCCACCTTCATGCCCGCCTTGACGCCATGCCGGCGCAGGGGTGAATACGTGGTGATGCCCGCGCAGAGCAACGGTGCCGTGCGGTCCAGCGGCAGGCCCGCCGGAATGCGCAGCACATAGTTCTCGTCCACCACGATATGCTGCGAGTAACCGCCCTGGGTCGTGTTGCCCGTACCGCGTTCGATACCATTGTAGGTTCCGGTCATGCCCTTCTCGCAGAATTGTTCCTCCTGGTCCTGGCAGGCGTCGCATTCGCGGCAGCTGTCGACGATGCAGCCAACGCCCACCGTATCCCCGACCTTCCATTGCTTCACGCTACCGCCCACCGCGGTCACCGTGCCCACGATCTCGTGACCGGGAACGATCGGGTATCGGGTGCCCGCCCATTCGCCGCGTGCGGTATGGATATCGCTGTGGCAGACCCCGCAGAAGGCGATCCGGATGCTGACGTCATGCGCACCCACCGCTCGACGCTCGAACGTGAAGGGAGCCAAGGGTGAAGTGGCGCTTTGAGCGGCGTAGGAGGCGGTACTGGACATGCCCCCAAGGTACGGGCACGATCGTGAAGAGGATCCGATCGTCGTGGTGCTGCGTGCTCGGCGCGGGATATTCCGTCCGTGCCCGAACATTCCCCAATTTCGCCGCACCCACGCGAAGTCCGGCGGACCATCCATCGGGCGGGTGAAAACGTACCATGTCCTTCCCCACGGATCTCCAGATCGCGCAACAGGCGCGCATGCAACACATCACCGCCATCGGCGGGAAGCTCGGCATCCAGGCCGACGACCTCGAGCTCTACGGCAAGTACAAGGCGAAGCTGCCGCTGGACCTGATCGACGAGCAGAAGATCAAGAAGAGCAAGCTGATCCTGGTGACGGCCCTTTCGCCCACGCCGGCCGGTGAGGGCAAGACCACCACCAGCATCGGACTGTGCGAGGGACTGAACAAGGTTGGAAAGAAGGCCATGGTGGTGCTTCGCGAACCTTCGTTGGGCCCCGTGTTCGGTGTGAAGGGTGGCGCGGCCGGTGGTGGTTATGCACAGGTGGTGCCCATGGAGGACATCAACCTGCACTTCACCGGTGATTTCTCCGCGATCGAGAAGGCCAACAACCTGCTGGCCGCGTTGATCGACAACAACATCCAGAGCAGAACGAAGAACCTCGGCATCGATCCGCGCACCATCGCCTGGAAACGCGTGATCGACATGAACGACCGGGCATTGCGCGACATCGTGATCGGTCTGGGCGGTACCGGTAATGGCATACCGCGCCAGGACGGTTTCAACATCACCGCCGCCAGCGAGGTGATGGCCATCATCTGCCTGGCCACCGGTTACGATGACCTGAAGACGCGGCTCGGCAACATCTTCGTGGGCAACAGCCGCAACGCCGACCGGAAGTACGTCTATGCGCGCGACCTGAAGGCCGAAGGGGCGATGGCCCTGCTGCTGAAGGATGCCATCAAGCCGAACCTCGTGCAGACGCTCGAAGGCAATCCCGCCATCATCCACGGCGGACCTTTCGCCAACATCGCGCAAGGAGTGAACAGCGTGCTGGCCACCCGGATGGGCCTGAGCTTGGCGGACTATGTGGTAACGGAGGCCGGCTTCGGTGCGGATCTCGGTGCGGAGAAGTTCTTCGACATCAAGTGCCGCGCGGCCGGATTGGATCCCAGTGCCGCGGTGATCGTGGCCACCGTACGCGCACTGCGTTACCACGGCGGTGCGGAGAAGGGCGAATGGAACGATCCGTCGCTGGACCGGGTGAGGACGGGACTCGCCAACCTCGGCCGCCACATCGAGAACGTGGGCAAGTTCGGTGTGAAGGCCGTGGTGGCCATCAACCATTTCCCAACGGACTCGGAGGAGGAGATCGCCCTGATCCAGGCCTATTGCCGGGAACACGGCGCCGAGGCCGTGGTGGCGAAGGGCTTCGCACAGGGCGGCGAAGGCATGCAGGACCTCGCCAACGCCGTGTTGCGCGTGGTGGATAGCGGTGCCAGCCGGTTCAAGGTGTTGTACGACCTCGATCTCAGCATCGAGCAGAAGGTGGAGCGCATCGCCACGGAGATCTACCGTGCGAAAAGCGTGGTGTACGGTCCGGATGCACAGACGGCCCTGCGCCGCATCAAGAACCTGGGTCTGGAGAAACTTCCCGTCTGCATCGCCAAGACGCAGTACAGCTTCAGCGACGACCCCACGCGACGTGCGGCCCCCGAAGGCTTCGAGATCACGGTGAAGGACATCGAGATCGCGGCCGGTGCCGGGTTCGTGGTGCCCATGCTCGGTAGCATCATGCGCATGCCCGGCCTGCCGGAGACACCCGCGAGTGAAGGCATGGACATCGATGCCAACGGTGTGGTCAGCGGGCTGAGCTGAACGGGATCCTTGGGAACGGAAAGGGGCGCCCCATCCGAGGCGCCCCTTTCCGTTCCGGGAAACAGGTCTTCAATGCTTCACGAAGCGGCGCACACCTTGCTGACCGTTGGCCGCGAGGATGCGCACATGATAGATGCCCGCGGGCAGCGAACTGATGTCCAAGCTGCGCCGGTCCAGTCCCATCACGGCGTTGGTCGTTCCCTCGCTCAGCACGATACGGCCGTTCACGTCCAGCACATCCATCTGGATCGCACCACCCTCGCTGCTGAAGGTGATCGAGATCGCTTCATCGGCCGGATTCGGATACACTTCCACGCCGATGCTGTTGTTCAGCAGCTCGGAAATGCTCACGGCATCGTCGGCGGAGATCCATTGGGTGTATTGATTGCTGGTCGGGAATCCGTCCACGGTGGCGGTGAAGATCGTGATGTTCAGGATGGGCAGGTGCACTCCGGGTTTGTAGTACATGTACATCTCGGAGTCGTACTCGATCTGGTACAGGTCCTCCAGGTCGTCCATATAATCCTCGGTGATGTGGAGGCGAAGTACGTTGGAGATGGTGCCGTATGGCATCACAAGGTTTCCGTAGGCGTCAGCCGTTCCGCTCACCGTACCGGAGCGCGTCACCGGAACACCCGAGAGCGTGGCCGAGCAACTGAAGTCGTCCGTCCAAGTGGTGCCATAGGAGCAGGGATAAGGGATCACCTTCTCCGAGTTCTGGTAGAACAGGGTGGAACTCGTGGCGCTTTGATGGATCCCGAGCTGGTGGAATCCATTCGCCGATCCCATGTAGTAGGCATAGGTGCCCGCTTGGGTCGGCTCCACTTGGGCCACGGTACTGCCCGGGAAGGACCCGCCGAAGCCCGTGGATGCAGGGGTGACGTATTCCACCTCATGGGTGGCAGTGGCCGTCAGGGCGGCGTGGTTCCAGGTCTGCGCCATGCCGCTGGGACCGGGCCCTACATAGGCGCCCCGGTTCACCGTCAGGGTCTCCCCGGGCACCGGCGTGCAGGATCCGTTGTCCAGGGTCTGGGCCGATGCGGTGAGCACAGTGGCTGCAAGTGCGATGGAAAGAGTGTAACGTCCGATCATGAGAGTTTGGTTTTGTGCGCGCGAAAGTGCGAAGGCCCTCGATCATGGGCATCACTGGAATGGATGATGTGTGTTAAGGCTCAGGAAGCGGCCAACGCATCCAGCATCAGCAGCACTTCGGCGCTGTGGCCGGTGGTGTCGCGATACACCCTTCTGTGCACATCGGCCTTGTGCAAACTGGGGTGGGTGAGTGCCGCCACATTCGCCGTAACGCCCGCTTCCGGGAAGTGCGCCTGATGCACCAGCGGACTGCTTTCGGCATCCAACCGGGTGAGCCCACGGATGCCGCTCCAGTTCGTCAGTTGGGGCGAAAGCGGCCCGAGCAGTCCGGGCACATAGCTGCCCAAGGTGAAGATGGCACGCGGACGGATCTCCGCCAACTGCCGCATCAGGAAGTGGCCGCAGCGCGATACGTAACCGGGGTCCGCAGCACCGGGATAAGGACCCGAGCGACGATCCTCGGCCCGGATCCCCATGAAGTAGCAGGTGAAGAAGCACTGTTCCGGACGGAGGTCCGCAAGCTCCATCAAGTGCAGCAGGTTGCGCCACACCGGGTCATGCAGGTCCTCCTTTCCGCGGTCGACCAGACCTTGGTACTCCGTCTGCGCCTCCAGATCATTGGCCAGGAAGAGCACACCACCGCGGGGATCGGGCGTTGTTCCGCCTTCCCGCCATAGACCCGAACCTCCAGGGAAAAAGGCGGTACCGGATACGGTGGTGGGCAAGGGACGAATGCCGGATGGATAGGGTTCGACTTCATTCAACCGAAGGGAGAGACTTTCGGTCATAAGGGGAATCTAGGATTTAGGACATGGAGCTGATCGACAGGCTCAAACTACATCATGTGATCATATGATGACGAGGCACCGATCTTTTTTTATGCCCGGCCTGTCACTTCATTGTTGCGAGGCTAAGCACCATGCCATTCCCGATACCCGTACGCAAGAGCGTTCCCACGCCTCGATACGATCGGAAACACGCCATTGGAGGCACGCGGGTCTTTATCCACCGTCCGAACATTCCGGGTCCACGGAACATATATTCGGACTGACCCCAACCAAAAACCCTGCGCCATGAACATCACCTTCAATGAGCTTCGCAGCATCAAGGACCAGCTCCCCGATGGCAGCATCCACCGCATCGCCAAGGAGCTGGACCTGAACGTGGAAACGGTATGGAACTACTTCGGTGGGTACAGTCATCCGGAAGGCGAACCGATGGGTGTACATATCGAGGGCGGTGCCGGTGGCGGCGTGGTCGCCTTGGACGATACCCGCATCCTCGACCTCGCCAAACGCATCCTGGCGGATTGATCCTTCCTCCTCTGCCCGCTGATAGCGCAGATGCGAAGAGGCCCCGTCGGGCCTCTTTACATTCCGGGTGGTCCTTTCCGGATCAGCGCTGCACCACGCGGAACTCCACGCGGCGGTTCAGGGCGCGGTTCTCCTCGCTGGTATTGGGTTTGAACGGCTTGGTTTCCCCGAAGCCTTTCCAGGTCATGCGCTTGGCGTCGATCTTCTGGTGGTCCAGGTAGTCCACCACGGCCTTGGCGCGATCGGCGCTCAGCTTCAGGTTGAACTCATCGCTGCCCACATCGTCGGTATGCCCTTCGATCTCGATGGTCATCAGCGGATAGTCCGTCATCAGGTCCACCAGCTTGTCCAGTTCGGTGGAACTCTCGGGCGTCAGCGTGGCCTTGGCGAACTCGAAGCCGATGTTGTCCAAGCGGATGCGTTTGTCCACCTCGGGCTCCACCTTGTAGATGTCCACCTCCTTGGTGCTGGCATGGTCCTCCACACGCTGCTTGGGCGGGGGAGGTAAGCTGGCCTTCGGCTTGGGCGTCAGCGCGGTTCCGGGAGGCGCGATCCGCACGTTCACATCATCGATGAAGTAGTAGGCGCCGCGTTCGCCCTCCGGCTGTCTCTCATGGAGGGTCACCTCATCGCCGTAGAAGTTCCCGATCAGCAGGTACCGTTCATCGCCCTTCGCCTCGATCACGCCGCTCACCTTATGCCAACCGCTCTTGGTGATGGTCTTCTCCTCGTTCACCACCGGCGTGATGTAGAGCGGCAGGCAGTCCCGGGTGCGCACCGGCACGGCCTCGAGGACGATACCGATGTTGTTGCTGGCCTCGCTGCTGAAGCTGGCGCGCATCACGAAGCACTCCACGATGTAGCGCGTTCCGGCCAGGAGCGGCTCGGGTAGTTGGATCTGCAGGTACTCGTGCCAGTAGGTGGGCGTGTTGCCCTTGCCCCAGATCTTCAGTCCGGCCATGGCATCGCCGCTATGCGCATGTGCCTTGCCCTCGGTGCGGCGCGCAGGATGGCTCCAACACTTGGGGTCGGCCTTCGTGGTGAAATGGTCGGGTGTGGTCTCGGTCGGCGAGTTCCAGTCCACCATCACCTCCTCATTGAACTTGCGCGCCTGCTGCGTCCAGGCGCACTGCACCTTCTTCACCTCCTCGAACCCCGGATTGGGCACCAGGTTGGGCATGGTATCGTTGGCCATGCGCTGGATCAGGTTCTGCGCATCGGCGGAAGTGCAGGCCGAAACCAACAGGAGGAACAGGAATGGACGCATGGTACAAAAGTACCGGGCACCTTTAGGGTGGTTTCGTCCGATGCCCGATCCCCTTTCCACGATCGGATCGTGGATCGTCAGCTGTTCAGCCAGTTGCGGATGATGCGCGGACCTTCGGGCGTCAGCACGCTTTCGGGATGGAACTGCACCGCGCAGGTGGGATGCTGTGCGTGGCGGATGCCCATGATCACGCCGGAAGCGCTGCGTGCCGTGATGCGCAGTTGCGCTGGGAGGGTGGAGGGTTCGGCGGCCCAGCTGTGGTAGAGACCGACCTCGAAAGGAGAGGGTAGTTCAACGAACAGCGGATCGACGGGATCTTCGACGAGGCATGGCACGCTGACGCCGTGCATGACCTTGGTCTGGTTGTAGAGAGTTCCACCGCACGCTTCCACGATGCCTTGCAGTCCCAGACAGATGCCCAGGATCGGATGCGTGGGCATGAGCTTCAGCAACAGTTCCGGCATGATCCCGGCTTCGGAAGGAAGACCCGGCCCGGGCGACAAGACGATGCGGTCGTACCGCGCCGCTTGTTCCACCGTGATCGCATCGTTGCGCACCACATCCACGTCCGCATGGGGTTCCAGCAGGTGATGCAGGTTCCACGTGAAGCTGTCGTGGTTGTCGAGGAGGAGGATCTTCATTCGAAAGAGAGTGGCGAGCGGGTGAGTGTCGAGTGGCGAGTGGCGAGTGGGCA
>DASWWQ010000205.1:0-27567 GCA_036405935.1 Flavobacteriales bacterium | reverse complement strand
CGCCGTTGCCAACCAGGTTGTCCACGCCCGAACGGAAGACCCCGCTGGGAATGGTGTGCAGGACGAATTTCCGCCCTTCGAAGATCAGGGTATGACCGGCGTTCGGTCCGCCTTGGAACCGGGCGATCACCGCATAATCGGGGGCGATCACATCAACGACCTTGCCCTTGCCCTCATCACCCCATTGGGCGCCGAGGAGTACATCCACCTTGGTTGCCATATCGGATCAGCCGCGAAGCAGGGCGAGGGCACCTTCCACGTGGTCCGTGATGCGGAACACCGTGTCGAGCTTGGTGACGACGAAGAGCTGGCGAACGCCCATGGACAGGCCTGCGAGCACCACCTCGCCGCCGGACTTACGGGTGCGGGTAAGCACGCTGATCATGATGTTGAGCCCCGTGCTGTTCATGTACTGGAGCTCGGCCATGTCCAGCACCACGTTGGTGGTGGAACCGCTGAGGTGTTCGTCCAGCACCTGCATCAGATGGTCGGCCTGCTGCTGGTCCATCAATCTTCCCTTGAGGTGGAAGATCTTCACGCCGTCGTGGTCGCTGACGCTGAGGTCGAAAGGAGGCCGTTCAGTGGTCGTGGTCATTTCGGGTCGGATTCGTTCCGGCAATCGGGGCAGGTCCCGTAGATGTGCAGGGCATGATGGCTCACCTCGAAACCCATCACTTCCGCCACCGTGCTGCGGATGTTCTGGATGCGGGGGTCGCAGAACTCCATCACGCGGTTGCACGAGGTGCAGATCACGTGGTCGTGCTGACGGTAGCTGTGGGCGCGTTCGAACTGGGCGTGGCTGCCACCGAACTGGTGCTTGCGCACCAAGCGGCAGTCCAGCAGCAGGTCCATGGTGTTGTACAAGGTGGCCCGGCTCACCCGGTATTTCTTGGATTTCATGCGGCCGTAGAGCCGCTCGATATCGAAATGGCCGTCCTCGGTGTAGATCTCCGAGAGGATGGCGAAGCGTTCCGGCGTTTTGCGGTGCCCCTGCTTCTCCAGGTATTCGCTGAAGATGTTGCGTACGTTCTGTTGCAGGTCCGGGGCCAGCATCGTGCCGCGAAGGTAAGCGCCATGCGCCGATCCCGGCGGGCTTTCACCGGTCCTCGAAAATGGGCCCGACAGGGGCCGTTCAGTGGTCCGTGCGCTCCACCATGCGCACACCGGGCACCCGCTTGAGCTTCTCCATCAAGGAGCGGAGGTGGTCCGCGTCGTGCACGTAGACCATCACGCGGCCGGAGAAGATGCCGTCGTTGCTGTCGAAACTGATGCTACGCATGTTCACGTTGTGCTCGTGGCTGATGATGTTGGTGATCTTGTTCACCAGACCCACCGCATCGATGCCGCTGAACTTGATCATCGCCAGGAACTCCACGCTGTCCTTGCCGGTCCATCGCGCCTTCACGATGCGATGGGCCGAGTTGCTCATCATCTGCACGGCGTTGGGGCAGTTCACCCGGTGGATGCGGATGCCGTCGCTCATGACGAAGCCGAACACGTCGTCGCCGGGGATGGGGTTGCAGCAGGGCGAGAGCTTGTAGGCGATCCGCTCCACCTCGTCGCTGATGGAGAAGCTGTTGTCCTTGCCGCCCCGGATCTCCTTCACCACCTCCTCCAAGGTGCGCTCATCGGTGCCCCGGGGCACGGCGGGCAGCACCAACCGGCCGTTCTTCACCGTGGGTGTGCCGAGGTCCTCCAACTTGTGTCGGCCGCGCGCGATCTGCCAGTAGAGGTCCATGGCGGAACTGCTGCTGAAACGTTCCTCCAACGCTCCGATGTTGGCCGCGTCCACGCGGGCGCCCCATTCACGCAGCTTCGATTGCACGGTCTCGCGCCCCACCACGGCCAACTTGCGTTTCTGTTCGCGCAGCGCCTGCTTGATCTTCTGCTTGGCGTTGGCCGTCACCACGTAGTTCAGCCAGTCCTCCTTGGGCTGCTGCTTGCGGCTGGTGATGATCTCGATCTGGTCGCCGCTGCGCAGGGCCTGGCTCAAGGGCACCAGCTTGTGGTTCACCTTGGCCCCGATGCATTGCCGCCCGATCTGGCTGTGGATGTCGAAGGCGAAGTCCAATGCCGTGGCACCAACGGGCAGGTTCTTCATCTCGCCCTTCGGGGTGAACACCATGATCTCGTCGCTGAAGAGGTTCAGCTTGAAATCGTTCACGAAGTCCATCGCGTTGCTCTTGGGATCCCCGAGCATCTCGCGGATCTTGTTGAGCATGTTGTCCAGCGCGTTGGCGTGGTCCTCCTCGCTCTTGTAGCGGTAGTGCGCGGCCAGGCCCATCTCGGCGATGCGGTCCATACGGCGGCTACGGATCTGCACCTCCACCCAGCGGCCTCCGGGGCTCATCACCGTGGTATGGAGACTTTCGTAGCCGTTCGCCTTGGGCAGGCTGATCCAGTCGCGCAAACGGTCGGGACTCGGCTGGTAGAAGTCCGTGACGATGGAGTAGATCTTCCAGCAATCGGCCTTCTCCAGTTCGGGTTTGCTGTCGATGATGATCCGGATGGCGAAGACGTCGTAGACCTCCTCGAAGGTCACGTTCTTCTTGATCATCTTGTTGTAGATGCTGAAGACGCTCTTCGGGCGGCCCTTGATCTCGTAATGGAAGCCTTCGCGGTCCAAGGATTCACGGATCGGCAGGGTGAAGCGGCTGATGAAACGTTTGCGCACGGCCTCACCCTTCTTCAAGCGGTTCTCGATGTCGCGGTAGACCTCGGGTTCCTTGAACTTCAGCGACAGGTCCTCCAGTTCGCTCTTGATGTTGTACAGGCCGAGACGGTGGGCCAAGGGAGCGTAGAGGAAGAGCGTTTCACTGGCGATCTTCAACTGCTTGTCGCGCGCCATGCTGTCCAGCGTCCGCATGTTGTGCAGGCGGTCGGCCAGCTTGATCAGGATCACGCGGAGGTCCTCGCTCAGCGTCAGCAGCACCTTGCGGAAGTTCTCCGCCTGCATGCTGTCCGTGCGCCAGTTGACCCCGCTGATCTTCGTGAGCCCGTCGATGATGGTGGCCACGGTGGGACCGAAGATGTCCTTCACCTCGTCCAGCGTGAGGTCGGTGTCCTCCACCGTGTCGTGCAACAGGGCCGATACCACGCTGGTGGTGCCCAGGCCCATCTCCTCGGCACAGATCCGCGCCACCGCGATCGGATGGTAGATATAGGGTTCGCCGCTCTTGCGCCGTTGGTCCTTGTGGGATTCCAGCGCCAGGTTGAAGGCCTTGCGGATGGTGCGGGTCTCCTCGGGGGTGCGCTTGCCGGGCAGCGCGCGGAGCAACCCCCTATACCGGTTCAGGATCTCCTCCTTCTCTTTCTCCAGGTCTATGACCGGGGCTGTGGATATGGCCATCGGCACGAATTTACGTCCGCGGTGATCCTCCTTCATGAGCGGACCGCAACGACGCGACGACGCGACGGTAGCGCAACGTTCAGGACCGTGCGCCAAGGCTCAGCGTATGCCCTGCGCCTCCGCGCCCTTCGCCTTCGCGTAGCCGCTTCGGCAGAGCAAGGTCTGCGGTAAGGAACTACAGCGCCGGCAGGATCGTTCCGCTCACCTCGCCGAAGCCGATGCGCAGTCCGTCCTTCTCCGCGTAGCCGCGCATGATCACCGTATCGCCATCCTGGAGGAACTTCCGTTCGCTGCCATCGGCCATGGGCACCGGCTTGGTGCCTTTCCAGCCGAGTTCGAGCATGCTGCCGTAGCTGTCCTCGGTGTCGCCGCTGATCGTACCGCTGGCCATGAGGTCCCCCGCCCGCACGTTGCAGCCGTTCACGGTGTGGTGCGCCAGCTGTTGCACCATGTTCCAGTAGAGGTGCTTGAAGTTGCTGCGGCATACGGTGGTCTCCTTGCCGTCGGCGGTGCGGATGATCACTTCGAGCCGGATGTCGTAGTGCTTCTTCCCGCTGTACTGCAAGTAGGGCAGCACGGGTGGATCCTGCACCGGACCGGCTACGCGGAAGGGTTCCAACGCGTCCAGCGTCACCACCCAGGGCGAGATCGAGGAGGCGAAGTTCTTCCCCAGGAAAGGCCCCAGCGGCACGTATTCCCACGCTTGGATGTCGCGCGCGCTCCAGTCGTTGAAAAGGGCCAACCCGAAGATGTGGTCCTCCGCCTCGGCCGTGGTGATGGAATGACCAAGGTCCTTGCCTTCGTAGGTGAAGAAGCCCATCTCCAGTTCGAAGTCCAGTTGGCGGGTGGGACCGAAGACCGGAGTCGCATCGGGTGCGGGTTTGAACTGTCCCTTCGGCCGGTGCAGCGGCGTTCCCGAGGCGATGATGCTCGAGGCGCGGCCGTGATAGCCCACGGGCAGATGCAGCCAGTTGGGGAGCAAGGCGTTGGCGGGATCGCGGAACATCACCCCCACGTTGTAGGCATGCTGGCGGCTACTGTAGAAATCCGTGTAGTCCCCGATCAGGGCGGGCACATCCATGGTCACTTCATCCACCGGGAACACGGCTTTGCGGATGGCGTCCCGATGCATACCGTTCATCGCCTTGTCGTCCCGTAGCAGTTCGGAGAGGCGGTTGCGCAAGGCGCGCACCACCTCCGGACCTTCCAGCATCAGGCTTTCCAGACCGCCGTAGAACACGCTATCGCCGAAGAGCGGCGGGGCCTCGATCAGCCCCAGGTCCAGCAACAGGTTCAGGTCCACCACCTGATCGCCGATGCGGGTCATCACCGTGTACGCATCACCATCGAGCGTGCCGGAGCCGAAGGGCAGGTTCTGGATGGGGAAGTCGCTGTTCGCCGGTACCTCGAGCCAACTGCGCAGGGAAGGGTCGTTCGCCGGTATGGTCCTGTTCTCGCTCATGGGGCGAAGGTCGGGAATGAAGAGGTCACCGCAGAGACGCGAAGGGCGCCAAGGATGCCAAGGAGTTCTCCATGCCTCCGTGTCTCCACGCGAAGCTCTTCCCGTTACTTCCCGATCAACACGCCGAGCACGAGGTACTGCTCCGCGAACCAGAAGTGTTGGCGAGCACGGTCGGAGGCGGTTCCGGTCGTCAATACGCTGGGCAGGTCGATGTAGCCGGCGCGGAGCCCCAGCCGGGCCGTGGCCCTTCCCCAGAACACGCCGAACAGTCCTCCCTGTGCACCGATACCGTATCCGGCGAGATGGAACTTGTTGTTCAGCCCTTCACCGAAAAGGCGCACGTCGGTGCGGGGGATCACCGGACCGGTGAAGAGACCTTCCGTCAGGTACAGGGCGTGCTTGTTGTTCGCACTGTGCCAGAGCTGATCGTAATGATCCACATCGATGCTCAACAGGTTCAGGCCATCGGTGTGTTCGTAGCGCAAAAGGTCGCTGGTGAGTTCCACATCGTGCGCATCGTTGGCGGCGTACTTCACGGAGCGGTCGGCGCTGATGGTTCCGGTCATCTGCACGCGTTGGTCCTGTACCATCACATACTTCATATGGTCCACGCCCAGGGAGAAGCTCCAGCGATCGCTGGCGAACCAACCCACGCGGTAGTTGTATTGCGGGATCCAGATGTTCTTCGGGTTGAAGTAGGCACCGAAGGCGAACGGTTCCGGACGATCCTTCGCCAGCACATCGTGCACGATGAAGTCGTAGTTGTCGCCGGTGAAGTGGATGTTGCTCGTGGTGTACTGCGCGCGGTTGTAGCCCCAGTGGACGAAGATCCGGCCCTTCAACGCGGGACCTTGCGCAAAGGCGAACAGCGGCAACAGCGAGCACAGGCCTGCCAGGACCTTGTGGAAGCTCTGCGTGGCGTGGTGGAACATGGTTGGATCGATCGAGTTCTTGTTTGATCGGTTGTCAGGTCGTCGACGGATCCCCATCATTCCTATCCATCCGACATCCGGCAACCATGGACCGACAACATCAATGAGCTATCTGGGGCTACGTCCAACGGAAATCCTCCGAGCGGGGAAGTTTGTCGATGCCTTCGATGGCCAATGCCGGTGGCACCGCGAGCTTGCGCAGTCGGGTGTCCATCCAGGCGCCGTCCACGGTGAGCACGGCGCACAGGGTGCCATCGGCCCGCGTGAAGCGGTGGCGGAAGGACCATCGGGATCGATCCTCCCGCGCAGCGCACAGCTCCACGTCGATGGTGATGACGTCCTGGAAACGGATCTCCCGCTTGAAGACGCATTCCTCGCGGAAGAGGATCGGACCGAAGCCTTCGTGTTGCATCACCTGCAGCGTGATCCCGAGTTCCTCCAGCACCTGCATGCGGAATTGCGCACCGAAGTCGTAGTAGCATGAATGGCGCAGGTGGAAGTTGGGGTCGATGTCGGCCCAACGCAGCGAGATCATCCGCTGGAACTGCGGTACGGGGTTCACCACGCGAAGAGGGGTAGGGGCTGCATCAGGGTGCGCACTTCCTTGCGGAGGCCGTCGAGCTTGGCGGTGTCGTCCTTCGCCATCAAGGCCTGGTCGATCAGCTCCACCACCTGCACGCACTCGGCTTCCTTCAGGCCGCGGGTGGTGATGGCGGGTGTGCCGATCCGGATGCCGCTGGTGGTGAAGGGGCTTTCCGTGTCGAAGGGCACCATGTTCTTGTTCACCGTGATGTCCACCTGTCCGAGGATGCCCTCGGCGGCCTTGCCGGTGAGGCCCTTGCTCCGCATGTCGATCAGCATGCAGTGGTTGTCCGTGCCGCCGCTGATGATGTGGTAGCCCTTGGCCACCAGCGCCTGCGCCATGGCCTGTGCGTTGCGGATCAACTGCTGTCCGTAGACCTGGAAGCCGGGTTCCAGCGCCTCACCGAAGGCCACGGCCTTGGCGGCGATCACGTGCTCCAAGGGACCACCTTGCGTCCCGGGGAACACGGCGCCATCGAGCACGGCGCTCATCATACGGGGAGCGCCCTTCGGCGTCTTCAGGCCCCAAGGATTCTCGAAGTCCTTTCCCATCATGATCAAGCCACCCCGTGGACCGCGCAGGGTCTTGTGCGTGGTGGTGGTCACGATGTGGCAGTGCGGCAGGGGGTCGTTCAGCAGGTCGGCGGCGATGAGGCCGGCGGGGTGGCTCACATCCGCCAGCAGCAGGGCACCCACCTCATCGGCGATCGCACGGAAGCGGGCGTAATCCCAGTCGCGGCTGTAGGCACTGGCGCCGCAGATGATCAGCTTCGGCTTTTCGGCGTGCGCGGTGGCGGCCACCTTGTCCATGTCCACACGCCCCGTTTCCTGGTCCACCCCGTAGAAGGTGGCGCGGTAGAGCTTGCCGCTGAAGTTCACCGGACTGCCGTGCGTCAGGTGCCCGCCATGGCTGAGGTCGAATCCGAGGATGGTGTCGCCGGGTTTCAGGCAGGCCAGCATCACCGCGGCATTCGCTTGGGCGCCGCTGTGGGGTTGCACGTTGGTCCAGGCCGCGCCGAAGAGCTGCTTCACCCGTTCAATGGCCAGGTTCTCGGCCTCGTCCACGAACTCGCAGCCGCCGTAGTAGCGTTTCCCGGGGAGGCCTTCCGCGTACTTGTTGGTGAGCACACTGCCCATGGCCTCCAGCACCTGCTCGCTCACGTAGTTCTCGCTGGCGATCAGTTCCAGTCCGTGGGTCTGGCGTTCGGTCTCCTTGCGGATGATGTCGAAGATGCGGGTGTCGCGCTGCATGCTTGTCGTTGGAAGGCGTCAAAAGTAGGGTGCGCTCTTCACCACGGAGGCACGGAGAACACGGAGAAATGCGGACCATGGATCCACCCGGATGAACACCGATGGATGTTCCGGTCATGCGCTTGGGATCGGCGCTCCGTGTTCTCCGTGGCTCTGTGGTGGACCCTCAATGCGGCACCAATCCCAGTGCGGAGAGCGAGTCGATCAGTTGGGCATTGAAGAGGTCCACACCGGCCTGGTTCAGATGGTTCAGATCGTAGAAGTGGTCCAGGTCGTTCGCTTGGTGGGCATAGGCCAGATCCAGGTAGCGCACTTCGGGGTAGGGAGCGATCTCCTGCATCACCAGGTCGTGGAACGCGAGGTGTGCGGCACGGTCGCTGGTGGAAGGCTGGTAGTGCGATACCAGCACCAAGGGCAGGCGTTGTTCCCGGCAATGGGCGAGCATGTGCCGGAAATGCTCCAGCTGTGCGGATTTGGCCACGAAGGGCCGTGGACGTTGCGTCCTGGCCGGGGTCTGCATGCTGTCCGTTCGGGGACAATAGCCACTATAGCACCAAGCAGTATCGGCCAAGGGCGCTTCCACGGTGCCCACGGAGCGCAGCATCAACATGTTCAGCGCCCTCAGGTCGCGCTGGGCCAGGCCGATGTTCCAGGCCACCCGGTCCGATGGCACATGGCGAGTGAGCAGGGAGGTGCTCTCGAAGCCATCGTCCATGAAGCAGGGGTTGTAGAGGTCCATGATCACCAATCGCGTGCTGCCGCTGTCCACGTAGGCCTCCATCAGGAAGCGGCCCTGTAACGGTGTCTGTCCGCTGGACCCCAGGTTGTACAGCTCCAGTCCGCGTGCACGGAAGAGTGCGGGGTCGTATCCGCGGTACGCGTGCGAGGATCCCAGAACGAGCACGTCGTAGCGGTGCGCGGTGTCGAATGCATGGAAACGCATCTTGTTGGTGCCGCTATCGTAGCTGTAGTACGGTGCCGAACGGTAGATGCTCAGGGTGTTCCCCAACTGCACGCGGCAGAGCAGCATGAACGCCACGGCATACAGCACGGCGCAGGTGATGCCGAAGACCAGTGCGGAGCGGGTGAGTTTCAGCAGCATCAGAACTGGAAGTAGATGAAGCCGGTGGACCCGAACCAGCCGAAGATGAGGATGCCAACGGCCAACGCGGCGAAGAGCAGATGCGCAATGAAGCCCCGAGGCCCGGGCCTTTCCCCCTTGATCACCGCATCCATCCACGGGTCGACCAGCAGGAAGAGGAGGCCGAAGAGCACGGTGAATTCCAGTACGCCGTGGCCCACCCGGTCCAGCAGATGCATGAGGTCACCCGGATGCCAGGCCTTGGTGGCGATGCCCTCCAGTACGTTGAACGCGTTCTTCAGCGAGGTGGCCCGGAAGAACACCCAGCCCAGCACCACGAGATGGAACGTGATGATCACGCCGAGCCAACGTTTGATGCGCGGCAGGCGGTCGAGCCCGACGGCATGGTCGAAACGCTTCCAGAAGGGTGCGAACACCAGGGCCAGCACGAGGTAGCCGCCGTGCAGGGCGCCCCACACCACGAAGGTCCAGGCCGCGCCGTGCCAGAGCCCGCTCAACAGGAACACCACGAGGAGGTTGTAGTACCACCGCCATTTCACCACCCGGTTGCCACCGAGGGGGATGTACACGTAGTCGCGGAACCAGCTGCTGAGGCTGATGTGCCAGCGCGACCAGAACTCGCTGATCGAGGCACTGCGGTACGGCGTGCGGAAGTTCACCATCAGGTCGAAGCCCATCACACGCGCCGCGCCCAACGCGATGTCCGTGTAGCCGCTGAAATCGCAATAGATCTGGAGGGCGAAGAGGTAGCTGCCCAGGAGCAGGGCCAGGGCCTCGTGCTCACCGGTGTTGCCGAACACCTCGTTCACCACCACGGCACAACGGTCGGCGATCACCAGCTTCTTGAAGAAGCCCCAGAGCATCTGCTTCAACCCTTGGACGATCCGGCCGTATTCCGGTGCGAATCGCGGATCGCCGAGCTGCATGCGGTCGAGTTGCTGCAACAGGTTCGCCGGTCGCTCGATGGGGCCCGCCACCAGCTGCGGATAGAACATCACGTACAGGGCGAACAGGCCCGGGCGGCGCTCGGCCTTCTGGTGCCCGCGGTACACCTCGATGGTGTAGCTGAGGCTCTGGAAGGTGTGGAAGGAGAGGCCGATGGGCAGGATGATCCCGAGATCGGGCACGCCCCAACCCAGTCCGGCCTGTTGCATCAACAGCCCGATGTTCTGGTTCAGGAAGTTGAAGTACTTGAAGAAGACCAGCACACCCACGTTGGCCACGATGCTGGCGATCAGCCAGGATCGGCGTCGCCGCCCCGTGCTTTCCTCGATGAGGATGCCGGCCGCGTAGTCCACCGCGATGGTGAAGGCCAGGATCAGGATGTACACCGGCACGAAGGCCATGTAGAACCAGCAGCTCGCCGCAAGCAGCAGCAGCCAGCGCCACCGGTGGGGCAGTACGAAGAACAGGCCCGTGACCAGCGGGAAGAAGACCAGGCAGAAGAGGGCGCTGTTGAAGAGCATGCCTCAGGCCTTCAGTTCCTGCAGGAAAGCACCATGCACCTGCACGGCGTTGAAATGTTGCGACCAGAAGGCCCGGACCTCCGCGCGGGCGATCGGATCGTACCAGCGCGAAGCGCGGAACGTCCCGAGCACTTGCGCCAGCATTTCGGGCGTTGCGGCGTTGGGCAGGGTGATGCCGGTGACCTCCGTCACCACATCCCGTGTGCCTCCCGCATCCGCCGCGATCACCGGGATGCCGAAGCCGATCGCCTCCTGGATGGCCACCGGTGCACCGCCTTCCGTGCTGCTCATGTGCACGAACATATCGAACGGGTGCCTGCCGTAGTGTTCCAGCAACGCGCTGTTCGGCACGGAGCCCTTCAGCTGCGCTTGGATGTGCGCCGGTAGTAGGGCGATCGCAGCTGCCACACGTGCCCTTTCCGGACCGTCCCCGAAGTGCGTCCATTCCACCGGTATCTCCATCCGCTGCAACGCCTCGGCGATGAGATGCACACGTTTCAGCGGTACCAGGTTGGAGCAGGAGATGATGCGCAACACCGGGTCGGGCCGCCACGGGGCCGGACCATGGTCATCCGTGGCCATATGGGAGAGCCGGAACTTCGCGGCCGCTTCGGGATAGCGGGCCTGCACATGCTCGAGGCCGGCCCGGGCCACGCAGAAGATGCGTTCGGCCTGCTGCACATGGAACGCCTGGAATTGCTGCCAGCCGCTTTCCGTCCGATGGTCGTACAGGTCGAAACCCTGCATGCGGCAAATGAAATGCACACGGGGGTCGCGCAAGCGCCAGAGACCGAGCACGGTGGCCCAATCGGCCGCCCAGTACGAGTAGAGCACCACGCGTTGCGGGTCGTACTCCGCGCCGAGCCGGTCCACCAACAGATGTTCCCGGCGCAGCGCTTGACGGATACGGCTCACGACCTCACGGCGTTCCTTGCGCCGCACTTCGGACGACGGTGCGGAGCTCAGCACGGTGCGGAGGACCGACAACAGGCGTGGCGCTTCGAGCACCGTGGCCACCGGACCCAACGATCGGTTGCGATCGCTGTCCAAGAGGCGTTCGACGGTCACGTTCGAGGGCAGGGGCCGGGCCTCACCCTCGGCGATCAGCGGGATCAGGCGGACGCGGTCGAAGCCCTGCGCGAGCACACGCAGTTCGCTCTCGAGGAAAGCCTCGCCGTTCCCGAAAGGGAAGCGGAGCGTGAAGATCCAAAGCTCCTTGCCCTTCATCGGTTCCTGGTGGCCCGCCCGATCAGTTGTCGCAACCGGTACTTGGCCAGGTAGATGGCGTGCGCCCGGCGATCGGCGGAAGGGATCCGCAGGTGCGCCCATGCCACCGGCACGCCGAAGGGTGGGAGGTAATGGAACAACTCGTTCCAGGCCTGCTCCACCTGCGCCCGGAAGGCTTCCTGGGGAAAAAGCTGCCGTTGTTCGTTCATGCGGAGCAACTTGTCCAGCCAAGCGCGCACCGCGTGGATGTCCGCGGGGGTGGGTGCCTGCCGGAACTTGCGTTGCACGAACAGGTGCGATCGGGCATCGTCCTCGCTCAGCTCGATGCCCCATGATTGGAACACCTGTCCGATCAGTGCGCGGTGCCGGACATGGTCGGAAGTGCGGCTGACGTTGTCGCTTCCGCGGCGATAGTGCAGCAGCACCGCGTCCACGTTGCTCATCTCCGTCACCTTCAACAGGCGCGACCACAGCAACCAATCCTCGCCGACACGTGGCCAGTCCGCATCGTAACGGATGCCGTGCTCCTGGATCACGGAGCGGCGAAGGATGCAGGATCCCTGCACGATGGGGGTACTGAAGAGGATCCGTGCCCGGCAGGCCTCGGGTGTCAGGGGGAATCTCCAAGTGCCCTTTTCATCGCCGATCAAGGTGAGGTGTCCGCTGCTGGCACCGATGTGCGGATGTGCGTCCATGAAGGCCACCTGCATCGCCAAACGTTCGGGCACGGCGATGTCGTCGGCATCCAATCGCGCGATGTACTCTCCTCGGCAGGCCTCGATGCCGGCGTTCATGGCACCTGCCGGACCGAGGTTCCGTTCCAGCGCGATGACGCGTAGACGGGGATCCGTGATGGAGCGGAGCACATTGAGGCTGTCGTCGGTGCTCCGATCGTCGACCGCGATGAGTTCCAGGTCCTGCCAAGTGCCGCGGAGGATGCTCTCCACGGCCTCGCGCACATGGGCGGCCTTGTTGAAGACCGGGATCACCACGCTCACCTTCATGTCCACAGGTGCTTCCATTTGCGGCGCAGGCGGAAAAGGCTCCAATTCGCCGGGCGCAACTGGTCGTGCAAGGCGGGCAGCCGACGGTCCATGCCATCCAGATAACGCACACCGTCCATCGGAAGCCGGCGGAAGGCCTTCATCAGGTGGAACTGCTCCGCCGTATGGATGGTGCCGTTCCACTTGAGGAGGAAATGCACGGTCATCGAGCGGACCAGTGCATGGTGCGCGGCTGTGGCCGGGATGGGGCGCAGATCGTGGCGCAGCGTGTAGCCCAGCGCAAGGACCTCGGCCAGATCGTTGTTGCCCGAACTGCGGCAGAGCCCATGGAGCAGGCTGGCGGTCTCGTCCAGGAAGCCTTGCTGTTGCTGCACGGTCTTGCTGGCGCCGTGCAGTCTGAAGATCGCCAGTTCCACGGGCTCGAACCGCATGTGGGCGGAACCGTGGCGGAAGAGCAGCTGCCACCAGAGCTCCAGGTCCATCACGTAGCGCAGATGCGTTTCCACGCCGCCCAATGCGCGCACCGCACCGAGACGGAAGAAGGTGGCCGGTTGGTTGATCACCGGCTCCACGAAGAGCTGGAAGGGATCGGTACCGTTGAGGCGTTCGGAGGTGCGGTCCACGCCGTCCTCGCGCAGGCGGATGCATCCGCCGTGGATCAGCAGTTCCGGATCGTTGCGGAAGGCCTCGCCCACACGCTGCAGGCTGCCCGGCACCAGCGCATCATCGCTGTTCAACCAGCCGAACACCTCGCCGGTGGAAAGGGCCAGCCCCTTGTTCAGGGCATCGCTCTGACCGCCGTCCTTGGCGCTGGACCAAGCGGAGAGCCGGTGCGCCTGCCGCTCGATGATGTCGACGGACCCATCGGTACTTCCACCGTCCATCACGATGTGCTCCAGCTCCGGATAGCGTTGCTCCGATACCGACAGCAGGCACTCCTCCAGGAATTCCGCCTGCTGGTACGAGGGCGTGATCAGCGATATGCGGGGAAGAGCGGGCATGCGGGTCAGGCCCGCGAAAATACCGCGTCGTAGACCTTGGCGATCTCGTTGGCGTACCGTTCGATGGTGAAGCGCTCGGCGGCCATCTCCGCGCCTTTGGCGCCGAGCTGCCGGGCCATTTCCGGATGTTCGATCATCCGCATCATCCGGTCCGCCAGCTCCGCCGCTCCTTCCGTGTAGCGATACCCGTTGATGCCGTGCTCCACCAGTTCCGTTGTTCCTCCCGAGGCATGGCCGATCACCGGAATGCCGCTGGCCATGGCCTCCACCGTCACGCGGCCCATCGCCTCGTTGCGCGAGCACATCAACAAGGTGTGCGAGCGCTCCAGTATGCTGAAGGGATCGCTGACGAACCCCGCCATTTCAACAGCCTCCGCCTGCCCCGTGCGTTCAATGGTCGCGCGCAGTTCCTGGTCCCGTCCGGTGCCGGCGATGATCAACCGGGCCTCCGGATGTTTCCGCCGGACCAACGCCAGCGCCTCCACCGCTTCGATCTGCCCCTTGGAAGGATGGATCAGGCCGATGAGACAGAAGTTGAACACGACGCCGTCCCAATGACGCTCGGATGCGCGCTGGGCCAAGCGCACATGATCCGCGGTGCGCAGTACGCCGTTGTAGATCACCGGGATGTCGGTGTCCTGACCGGTGTACCGGTGGATGTCCGTTCGCACGGCCTTGGAGATGGCGATGAGCCGGTCGGCGGAACGCAGGGCCCGTCCGTACGCACGGCGGCCACTGTCCAGATGCAACAGGTATTGGTCCTCGGGCAGTTCGCGGATGTGCCAGATCAACGGAAGACCGCTGTGTTGCTGGATCGCCGCGCCCATGGGCACAGCGGCCGAGTTCAGGTGCACGGCATCACTCCCCCAGGTGCGCAGTTGCGCGAGGACGAGCGGGAGCATCGCGCGGTTGTGCGCAGCGCGCTCACGGGCCGCCTTACGGTAGCGCAGGTACTGCATGACGCGGTGGTGCGGACCGCCCATGTAGGTGCGTTCGCTCATCCAGGGCCGCAGGTCGATCACGGTATGCGCGATACCCTCCTGTACAAGTGCAGTCCCCAGCGGGCCTTCACGCGGAAGGATCACCGTGGGTTCGGCGATCCCCCTGCGGCGCAGTTCCAGCATCAGGTCCAGCATCGATCGGTTGGCGCCGTAAAGCTCCGCGTAGTGCGTGATCCAGGTGATGCGATACGTGGCATCCATGGCATCAACGCTTCGCTACGGCTTGTGCGATGATGCGGCCCAATCCGGCGATGCTCTGTTCCATCGTGTAACGCGCTTCGATGGTCCGTCTTCCTTCAATGCCCATGGTCCTGGCCTTCGCGGGGTCGCGGGCCAGCTCGAGCAGATGTTCGCCCATGGCGATGATGTCGCCTTCGTTGCACAGCAGGCCGGATACGCCGTGCCCCACCGCATCCGGAATGCCGCCATGGCGCGTGCTGATCACGGGCAGCGCGCGGGCCATGGCCTCCAGTACGCTGAGCGGTGTGCCTTCGCGATCGTTCTTCACCGAGGCGATGCTGTGCTGCACGAAGCCCCGCGCTTGCGCCATGTGCTCCGCGATACGGTCGTGCGCCAATGCGCCGGTGAAGGTGACCGCATCCTCCAGCCCCAAGGCATGCGCCAGTTGGCGGGTGCTTCCGTGCAACGGACCATCCCCGATCATGGTGAGATGAAGGTCCTGGTCCTGTTGCCAAGCGCGGTGGAAGGCCGTCACCAGCAGATGGGGCGCCTTCTTGTCCACGAACCGGCCCACCGATACGAACTGCTTGCCCGCGCTGGCGGGTTCGGTGGGGGAGAAGCGCTGCACATCGATGCCGTAGCGGTTGTGGTGCAAGCGTTCCCGCGGCGCGCCCAAGGCCAACAGGCGCTGCTCCATTTCGTTGCTCACCACCACGATGGCCGCCGCCTTTCCCAGGATCCGCTGGTAGTTGGCATGTTGCGCGGCCAGGTCGGTGTGGAAAGCATCGATGCCATGGAAGTGGACCACCAGCGGCACCCCGGCCTCGGTGCAGATATCGATCAGGGCCTCGCCGGTGGTGCCGTATTCGGCCAGCACCACGTCGGCGCGCAGTTGGCGGATGCGGTTCAGCACGGCCTTCGCCTGTGCCTGTTCCAACGAGGTCCGGCTGAGCTTGCGTTGTACGCGGGCGCCGAGCGAGGTGGAGATCAACAGCGTGCCGTCGTGATCGCGTTGGGGCAGGGCTCCGTCGGTGAGCACGCCCACCACGCCGGGCAGGCGGTCGATGTGCGCACGGATGAAGGTCTCGCTGTAGGCATCGCGGTTGGGGGAAACGATGAGGATGCGGTCGGAGTGGCCCATCAGGGGTCGATCAACGGGCGATGCCTGCGCCCCGGAACGCCAAAGAAAAGGCCTGCCGCGTTGTCCGGCCGCTGGGTCTACGAACGGCCGGCCCCGCGCAGTGCGCTGTAGCATGCGAGCAGGCGGGGAGCATGAAGGGCCAGCCGTTCCCGCCACGCGGCGCGGAACCCGAGGGCTCCGTGCCGAACGCACCACCGCAGGTGTGCGGACCATCGTTCCCGATCGTTCATGCGATGCGCCAGTTCCAATGCGCGCAGGTGAAGCACGATCAGCTGCCGCTGGATGGTGCCGTGATGAGCACCGGAAGTGAGCCGATCATTGAGCTCGAGATGACGGATGTTCCATTCCACCTTCACCAACGGAGCCTTCGCAGCGATGATCCCCGTATCGGATACCCGACGCACGCACATGGGCCGGTCGATGTACTCCACCGGTGCCGGGAGCGACAACAGCAGCGTCAGTGTCCAATCCATGGCCGGAGCACGTTCCAAAGCGGTGCGATCCTCCGGCAGGCGGTCCTTCCGGAAGAACATGGAACCCTTGGGGAAGTAGTTGGTCAGCACGGTGTCCATCGTGGTGAACCGCTCGGGTAGTTCGTTGCGCTGGGCGCGGGCCCGTACGTAGGGTATGGTGCGGCCATCCGCATACACATCGAATCCATCATGAACGCAGAGGCCCGCTTCCGGGCGCTGTTCCATACGTTCCAGTTGCAGGGCCAGCTTCTGCGGATCGGTCCAATGGTCATCCCCATCGATGAAGGCCACATAGGTGCCACGGGCCTCGTACATGGCCCGCAACAGGGTCCAGCGGCCGGGTGTGCAGGGTGCGGGCAACTGCGTGCGGTGGGGGTTGAAGGAAGGGCGGAAGAGCCAAGGGCGTTGCCGTACCTGGTGCTCCAGCAGTTCCACGGTGCCATCGTCCGACCCATCATCGGCCAGCACCACTTCCACCTGCACGTTCGGTGACAGGCGTTGGGCGAGGACCGCCTCCAGGCATGCACCGATGCTGTCGCGTTGTCGGAAGCTGTGCACGATCACCGAGATCAGCGGGTGCTCGGGCAGGTGCGGCCGGCCCGGTGCATCCGCTAGCGGGTGTGCTTCACTGTGCGCGGTCATGCGGTCCGTGGATGCCCCATGGGATCAAAGTCCTTCGAACGCCAGGACCTGTTCGGCCACATGCTGCATCTCCGCATCGGTGAGGCCGGCGAAGAGCGGAAGCCGGACCAGGGTGTCGCCGTAGTGCTCGGACCAGGGGAGGGGCACCTGTTGGGGATGGTGCGCGCGGTGATAGGCCGAGGCGTGCAGCGCCTGGTAGTGGAACACGGCCCGGATACCCTTCGCATTCAGGTGCGCGATCAACGCCGTGCGCCGTTCCAGGGAGGGACAGATCAGGTGGTAGAGGTGGGCGTTGTTGGTGCAGTGCTCGGGAACATGTGGCAGGCGATAGCCTGCTGCCTTCAGCGGTTGCAGTCGGGCATGGTAGAACTCCCAGACGCGTTTGCGTTCGCGCTGGATGGTGTCCAGCTCCGCCAGCTGCGCGAAAAGGAAGGCCGCGATGAGCTCGGAGGCCAGGAACGAGCTGCCGATGTCCACCCAACCGTACTTGTCCACTTCGCCACGGAAGAAGGCCGAACGGTCCGTGCCCTTGTCGCGGATGATCTCCGAGCGGTGCGCGAACTCGCCTTGCACCACCAGCAGGCCACCTTCACCGGCATGGATGTTCTTCGTTTCGTGGAAGGAGAAGGCGGCCAGATGTCCGAAGGAGCCGAGCGGTTGGCCGCGGTAGTAGGAGTCAATGGCCTGGGCGGCATCCTCCACCAGGATCAGACCGTGTTTCCGCACCAGGGGCATCAGCATGTCCATGTCGCAGGCGATGCCTCCATAGTGCATCGCCAGGATGGCCTTGGTGCGCGGGGTGATCAGCGCCTCCACTGCCCGCACATCCATGTTCGGATGGTCGGGAAGGCTGTCCACGAACACCACTTTCGCCCCGCGCAGGATGAAGGCGTTGGCGGTGGAAACGAAGGTGAACGAGGGCACGATCACTTCGTCGCCGGGACCGATGTTCGCCAGGATCGCGCTCATCTCCAACGCATCGGTACAGCTGGTGGTGAGGTAGTTGTGCAGGAACCCGAAGCGCTCGCGGAAGATCGCTTGGCAACGTGCCGTGAAGGGTCCATCGCCGCTGAGGTGTCCTTTCTCCATGGCCTCGGCCATGTATCCCAGTTCGCGGCCGGTGATGTACGGTCTATTGAATCGGATCATGCCAAAGGTCGATGCGGCGGCCCAGCCAGCGTTCCAGCTCGGCGATGTGCGGCGCGAAGTAAGCGGAGAGTTGCTGCAACACGGCGGGGAGGTCCTCCTCCGGCTGCATCGGTGCACTTGCGTTCACGGCCGTGTGCGGGTCTTCCGGGCGGAAGTCGGCCGATACTTCCAGCCAGCGCAACAGTTCGGGGAAGCGTCCGGGATCCGCGAGGAGCTCCTCCTGCACCACCACTTTCAGGCGTGGCCCCAGGAAGGCCGCCCACGGCTCCAGGTAGCGCACGTAATGCCCCCGTTCGAGGTAGTCGAAAGGCGATACGGAGACCGGACGGTCCAAGGTGGGGCGTGGTTCCTGGCGGAGGAAGACACCGGCCGCCGTGCGGGTCTCCAGCCCGTGCGCCCGCGTGAAGCGGTAGTTGGACAGTGCACGCGCCGCAGGATGCCGCAGGATGGCGATGGCCCGATAGCCGGGAAAGAAGGCCTCCATGCGTGCTGCGGCCTCGGGATGTTCGAGGTAGCTGGTGCCCTTCTCGCCCAACAGCCGCCGCGGAGGTGCATCGGTGAAGTAGCGGGCGAGGTAGCCTTCACGGCCGCCTTCCTGCCAATGCGGATGCAGGAAGTGCTTGGGTTCGGGGCGCACGGGCCGGGCCATCGTGATCCCCGGATGTTCATCCAAAAGACCGTACAACCACGTGGTACCGCTGCGTTGCGCCCCGATGATGGCGAAGAAACGTTCCGCGCTCATCGGTAGAACCGGGTCATCGGGCGGTCCTCCACCAGATCCAGGGGATGACCCAGCAGTGCCTCCAGACGGGCGTGCAGCGGTGCGAAATGCCGGTGCAGCCGTTCCTGCATGGCCTCGGCGATCGGGCGCGAGTAGGGGCGTTCGTTGTAGCGGCCCAGCAGCACCCGTTCATCGCCCACCATGGGCGGAACACCCACGAAGGCGCAGATGCGGTTCACCGTGCCGAGCTGGTCGGACTGCAGGTCGCGGTAGTTCACCACCAGGATCCGTTCGCGGGGGAACAGCTGGAAGTACCGCTCCAGCTGCGGCGCGTAATCACCCCGGGCCAGGTAGTCGCTCAAGGGAGTGGACAGGCTGCCGTCCTGCAGTTCCTTTTCCACCGCCTGCTCGAAGGTGCGCGGATCGTAGCGATGGGCGAAACGCGGATGGTCCTTGAACTGGCTGCGCATGTTCCAAGCGGAGTAGGCGCGCCGAACGGGGTCGCGTAGCACCACCACCAACTTGGCTTCGGGAAAGGCCGCATGGATCCGCTGCGGTACGTGGGGGAAGAAGAGGTAGCACGGGGTGGCCTCGTACGTGACGAGCGCCGGTGCATCCGCCTTGCGCGGCGGAAAGCGCGAAGCATACCAGTCCGGTCCACGCTCGAAGCGCCGATCATCATCGAAGTAGTGCAGTTCCTTGCGGACGGGAGCGCGCAACTGCCGGTTCTGCGCAAGGATGGCGAAGAGGGCGGAGGTGCCCGCTTTCTGCGCCCCCAGGATGAAGAACCCCGGCGCCATCCGGGGCCGCATCCGCACGGTCATGCCATACCAGGTCCGGAAGATCCACCCACCCCGCATCGGCCGCGAAGTTGTGACATTCCACGGTGCGCACGCCCCCGGTATCGGCCTATTTTGGCCACCCCTGTCCCCGAAGAACGTGCGTACGTCCCGCTTCCTTTGGAAGGATGCCCATGGCCGGCATCCCTTGGAGATCTCCCGCACGGGTGGTGCCTTGGACCATTACTTCCACTTCATCCTGGACCTCGTTTGGCCGCTGTTCCGTTGGAAGGGGGGGCTGTCCGCGTTCGGGCCCGATACCGAACTGCAGGTGCTGGAGCCGTCGGAACTGCACTTCGCGCAGGCGATGGAGGGTATGCTTGGCCTAAGGATGACCATTGCTACGCAGCCGGAACCGCGTGCTCCGAGCGGGCCGGTCCGCTTGCACGGCTTCAACCCGCGCAACGGCGATCACCTGCAGGTCTTCGGCAGCCCGCCGGCCTTCGCGGCGGGACGTGCGGCCTTCGTGGAGGCGTTGTCCTTGCGCTGGAATGCGGCGACCGGTGCTCCTCCCGCCGTGGTCCTCATCGAACGCACCGTGGTGGAGGGCGATCGTGGCGGTTCACGGCGCCGCATCACGCAGCATGCCCGGGTGGCGGAAGAGCTGGGGCAGGCAGCTGCCACGGCGGGCGTCGGCTTTCGGAACGTGGTGCTCGAATCGCTCAACATCCGCGAACAGTTCGATCTTTTCCATGGTGGACCGGTGCTGCTCGTCGGCCAGCACGGCGCCGGATTGGTCAACGGCATCTGGATGACCCACCCGCGATCCGCGGTGATCGAGCTGGCGGCTGCCGACAATCCTGCACATTTCTCCAAGCTGTTCCCCGATCTGGGCATGCCCTATCAGCGCATGGAGTTCCCCGGCCCGGGGGAATTCATGGGCGGCCAGATGTTGCAGGTGGATGCCACGGCATTGCGGCGCGGCATCGCGGAATGGGCCGGTAGGCTCTAGGTGAGCGCCCACTGCAGGCGCGGGATGAACACGCCCTTGCGCCGGCCGTACCAGTTGCCTTCGCGCTTGGGTTCGTTCACCTCGAAGCTGATGGAGTCCTCCAGGTTGAAGCTCAGCGTGCCGCGGCGGAACACGTTCACCGTGACGCGGTATTCCCCGATGTTCAGCAGGTCCGGGGGAACGTGGCATCGGAACCGGCGGAGGCCCCGTTCCAAACGCTCGTTGCCCATGGATCCTTCGCGCCACGAGGTGGAGAAGGCCAGGATGTCCTCGTTGTTGTGCACGTAAAGGCTCACGTTGAGGTCGCCGTCGTCCACCCCCAGGTTCACCAGGTCGATCACGAAGTGGAAGCCGTCCACGGTGGTGAGGGGTTGGGTTGGATCGGCCTGTTCCACGCCCACGCCCACCAAACGCAGTTCGGCGGTGCCGGGGGCCTTGTCCTGCTCCCAGCGGCGGTTCGCTTCGGGGCGGCTGTGGCTCATCAGGTATGCGCGCACCACCTCTTCGGTGGGGCCGTCCATGTGCACGCGGCCGGCGTGGAGCCAGATCACCCGGCTGCACAGGGCGCGGATCGCGGTCATGTTGTGGCTCACGAAGATCACCGTGCGGCCCCCGTCGGACACGTCCTTCATCTTGCCGAGGCACTTCCGCTGGAACTCCGCATCACCCACGGCCAGCACCTCGTCGATCACCATGATGTCCGGGTCCAGGTGCGCGGCCACGGAGAATCCCAGGCGCACCTTCATGCCGCTGCTGTAGCGCTTCACCGGGGTGTCGATGTGGTGCTCGATGCCGCTGAAGCTGATGATGTCCGACAGTTTCCGATCGATCTCCGCCTTCTTCATGCCCAGGATCGCGGCATTGAGGTAGATGTTCTCCAGACCGGTGAGTTCCGGGTTGAAGCCGGTGCCGATCTCCAGCAGGCTGCTCATGGTGCCCCGCAACCGGATGCGGCCCGAGGTGGGCGTGGTGATGCGGCTGAAGAGCTTCAACAGGGTGCTCTTGCCCGCACCGTTCCTGCCGATGATGCCCAACACCTCGCCCTCATTGAGGGTGAACGAGATGTCGCGCAGGGCCCAGAATTCCTTGCCATCGGTTCGCGGGCGCGCCAGGTCCACCGTGGCCAGCGGATCGGGTGCACCGGTGAGGCGGCCCCAGGTCCGCTTGATCTCGTCGCCCAGCGTACGCGCTCCGGTGACGCCCAGTTGGTAGCGCTTGGAGATGGAGGTGGCCTCCAGCACGGGAAGATGCCGTTGTACCGTCTTCATACCACGTCCGTGAAGGAGCGTTCAATGCGCTGGAACACCATGAGGCCGAGCACCAGCATCACGGCGGTGCACCCGGCCGAATACACCAGATCCCCCCAGGGTACGGGTTGACCGAACAGCATGGCCCGGGTGCTCTGGATCAGCGGGGTCATGGGGTTGGCGCGGAGGATGGTGTAGAGCACCGGTTGGCGTTCGGCCATCTCCAGGGGCACGATCACCGGGCTGGCGAACATCAGCAGCTGGGTGCCGAAGGTGACCACGAAGGAGAAGTCGCGGTACTTGGCGGTGAGCGCGGCCACCATGATGCCACCACCGAGCCCCAGCAGGGTGATCAGCAGGATCACCAGGGGGAAGGCCAGGATGTCCATGCTCGGTGCCCAGTGATAGCGCCCGGTGAAGTGGTAGAAGCCGATGATCAGCAGCATCAGCACCACCTGCATGGCGAAGGTGAAGAGGGAGGAGAAGGTGGTGCTCAAGGGCATCACCAAGCGGGGGAAGTAGACCTTGGTGAAGAGCGCGGCGTTACCCGAGAGCGAGGTGGCCGTGCGGTTCAGCACACCCGCGAAGCAGGTCCAGGGAACGATGCCCGATAGGTAGAAGAGCAGGGGAGGCATGTCCTTGGGCGAGATGCGCGCCACCAGGCCGAACATCACGGTGTAGGTCACCGTCACCAGCAGCGGATGCAGGAAGAGCCACAGCGGGCCCAGCACCGATTGTTTGTACTGGGTGGTGAGGTTCCGGCGCACCAACAGCCGGGTGAGGTCGCGGTACCGCCAGATCTCCTTGAAATCGACCCGCCACCACGGCCCGGTGGGCTTGATCTCGATGTCCCAATGCACCGCTTCCTGCGCCTTCTCGCCCGCGCCCATGCTCAATTGTCCTGGTTGCTCTTCGGGCCATGCGACGACTTGCGGCCTTCCGACCGTTTGCCGTAGCCGTAACCGTAGCCATAACCGTATCCGTAGGCGTAGCGGTAACCGTAGCCGTAGTTGGTGTTGTAGTAGTACTTGCTCTTCTTCATGCGCACCCCGTTGAGGATGATGCCGAAGTTCTTCACCATGTTGCTCTTCTGCACCTCCACGGTGTTGCGCACGTGGTCCTTGTTGGCGAAGCGGGTGTTCACCACGAAGAGCGTGGCGTCCACGTGGCGCATCATCAGCAGGGCATCGGTGATGAGGCCGACCGGCGGGGTGTCGATCATCACGTAGTCATAGTGCTCCCGTCCGTAGCGCAGGATGGACTCGAGGCGTTCGCTGAGCACCAGCTCGGAGGCGTTGGGAGGGGTGGGACCGCTGAGGATCACGTCGAAGTTCGGGAAGCGGGTGGGCTGGATGCAGTCCGCCACCTCGGCCTTGCCCACCAGGATATTGCTCAGGCCCACGCTGCTTTCCATGCCCAGGCCGCTCCCCACCTTGGGTTTGTGGAGGTCCATCTCCAACAGCAGCACCTTCTTGCTGGCCTTGGCCAGGATGGCGCTGAGGTTCACCGAACAGAAGGTCTTGCCTTCGTTCGGCCGGTAGCTGGTCACCATCACCACCTTGCCTTGGGCCGTGGCCGGCAGGTACTCCAGGTTGGTACGCACCGTCCGGAAGCTTTCGGTGATGGCGCTCTTGGGATCGCTGTCCACCACCACGTAGTTGTCCTCGGCCTTCTCGCTGGCGATGATCTCACCGAAGACGGGCAGCTGCGTGGCGTCGCGCAACTGTTCGGCGTTCTCGATCCGGTCGTAGAACATCACGCGGATGAACACCACCACCAACGAGAGCAGCAATCCGCCCACGAGGAAGGTGTAGAGGATCTTCACCTTGTCCGGCCGAACCACCCCGATCACCCGGGCCTCCTCGATCACCTTGGTCTGCGGTACGATACCCGCGCGGGCGATCACCGTGCTGGCCCGTTTCTCCAGCAGGAATTCATAGAGCTTCTCGTTCACCTTCACGCGCCGCTGGATGTCCAGGATGCCCCGTTGGTTCTGCGGTACCGTGCGGATCAGACGGTTGTAGTCGTTGATCTGGGCGGTCACATCCCCCATCTTCTGCTCGATGGCCTTGCGGGTGTTCTTCAGGTAGATCAACAGGTTGGCCCGGTGCAGTTGCAGCACGGAATCGCCCTTGGTGATCGCGGGGTTGTCCGGCGTGGCGTCGAAGAGCTTGTTGTTGCTCTCCATCTGCATGCTGTACAGCTGGGTGAGGAGGTTCTTCAGGAAGATATCGTCGTCCAGGATGTAGAAGGAGGGAGGGAGCATCTCCTCCTGGCCGCTGTTCACCACGTAGTCCTCCAAGGCATCCACGCTCTCCACCATCAACTGCAGCTTGCGGTGCTGGGAATCGTAGTCCACCAGCCGGTTGAAGTACTCCTCCTTCTCACGGCCCAGGTCCAGGATGTTCTTGTCGAGCATGAACTCCTGCATCTCCGACTCGTACTGGTTGAGCGTGCCGGAGATCTGGTCCATCTGCCGGTCGATGTACTTGATCGTGTTCTCGTTGATCTCGAACTCGCTGCGCAGCGTGTAGTTGATGTACATCTTGCTGAGCGTGTCCAGGAACATCTTGGCCCGGCGGCCGATCTCGTCCTCGGCCATCACCTGCAGGATGGTGGTGAACTCGAGGTTCTCCACGGAGATCGTCCGGCTGTACTTCGCCACCAACCGGGCACGGTTGTGCCGGATGAAGCGGTAGTCGCTCTCGCTGAACTTCTGCACGTTGGCGGCCGTGACATGGGGCGAGCGCTGCACCCGCAGCACGAAGTCCGGGTCCGGGATGTCCTGGTTGAAGGGCAGTTCCTTGCGGATCATGCCCTTGCCCGCATCGTAGCTGAGCTCGAACTTGTCGGCGTCGATGATGTGCAGGTCGAAGGGCTTGTCGTACAGCTGCGCATTGAGCACCTCCATGGTCACCACGAAGGGCAGCTTCTTCTTCCCGTAGATCTGCGTGGTACGCAGCCGGCCGATGTTGTAGTACGAGATGTCGAAGTCCAGCTTGTTCAGCGTACGGTCGATCATGTCGTAGCTGGTGAGCACCCGCTTCTGGTTCACCAGGTCGCTGTACGCCGCCACATAACCGATGTTCTGGTTGATCGCCGATTGGTAGTTGTACGTCTCCCGGTCGCGCAGCAGGATCTGGGTGCTGGCGCCGTACACATCGGGGATCTTGTACGAGTAGAGGTAGGAGAGCACCGCCGAAAGCACCAGCGCCACCACCACGAAGTACCAGTTCTTGCTGAAGATCCGGGCGAAATAGCGCAGGTCGTTGACGTCGATGATACCCGCCTTGGGCCCTGTCGCTGATGCCATGGTTGCGCTTGCTTGCCCGGGAACGCCCGCTGCACGAAGGCACCGGACTTTTGAGGGGCGCCAAATATAGCCACGGGGAGCGGCCGCTTCAGGCCGCCCGGACCGGGGCGGATCGTTGATAACCTGCCCTTGGAGCCTCTTGGATCGCTCTGGCGGATCTTGCTACATTTGGCCTCCGTCTGTTGGACGACCTCCGGAAATGAAGGCACCCTTTCGTATCGCCGTGACGGCGGCCCTGCTCCTGCTCCCTTTCGCAGGTACCCTCACGGCACAGCCCGGTCCGTCGGGTGGTGGTGGCCAACCTCCCTGCTGGCCTCCCCCGTGCATCCCCATCGATGGTGGCATCAGCCTGCTGATCGGTGCCGGTGCCCTGCTCGGTGGCGGTAAGTTGCTCGAGCTCCGCAAACGCGGCAAGCAGGTCGCCTGAAGATGCCCTTCCCGTCCGCCTCCTCCCCGATGAGGCGTGATCCCCTGATCCGTTTCCTGGTCCTTTGCGCAGCCCTCTATCTCGGCTGGCAAGTGCTCTATGCCGTGGTGCTGGCCCCCTCCGGTGCATTGGACCGGGCCTTGATCGATTCCCTCCTCGGTTGGTCCGGTGGCATCCTCCGCGCCCTGGGCCACGAGCTGATCCCCGAACCCGAGAACGCCGAGAAGCTCCGCACCATCGGGGTGCAGGGCGGGCACCTCCTCTGGATCGGCAAGCCCTGCAACGGGCTTTCCCTCTTCGTGGTCTACCTCATCTTCCTCATCGCCTATCCCGGCCCTTGGAAGCACAAGCTCTGGTTCGGACTGCTGGGCCTGCTCAGCATCCACCTCATCAACGCCCTGCGCGTAGCCGCCCTTTGTATCATCGTCACCATCGACTACGAGTGGCTCAACTTCAACCACGATTACACCTTCTATGTGATCGTGTACGGCTGGGTGTTCCTGCTCTGGTACATCTGGGTGAAACGCTTCTCCACCCTGAAGACGAAGGAGGCATGAAGCTGCTGCGGAACCCGGGCGTGTGGTCCGTGCTGCTGCTGTCCATCCTCGTGGGTTCCGTTCGGGAGTTCCTGTTCATCAACCTGAACTACCAGATCGACCACGTGCAGCGGGGTACCCGTTTCAGCTACGCGCACTCCAAGGTGCAGGCGGTGCTGTCCGGCGTGGACCTCGGTACCCTGCAGTTCCTCAAGTGGACCGTGGCCGTGGTGTTCATCGCTGCCGGTGCCGCCCTGTGCAGCGCCATGGACCGGGCCATGCAGGGCTCGTGGCGGCATACGAAAGCCATCGTGCTGACCTTCGTCGCGGTGGCGGCACTGGCCTTCGGGCTGCACCTGCTTGCGGCGGTGGTGCCGCGCTTGTCCACCGTCTCCATCCAGACCCTCCACATGCTGCAATATCCCGTGCCGGTGCTTTTCGTCCTGCTGGCCGGAATGTTACCTCTACGGCGATCCGCGTCCACGGGTGGACGGTAAGGCCACAAGCGCCTATTTTGCAACCGCACACTCCATGCGCGTCGCCGTCGTCATTCCGTGTTTCAACGTGGAAGCCCATCTCGCTTCCGCCTTGGACTCCGTGCTGGCCCAACACCACACGGACCTGGACATCGTCTGCGTGGACGATGGCAGCAGCGATGGCACCCGGGCGGTGATCGAACGGTATTGTGCGGCCCACCCCGAGCGGATCCGCGGCATCTACCGCAGCAACGGGGGGGCCTCCCAAGCGCGCAACGTGGGCCTGGAACAGAGCGAGGGCGACTTCGTGCAGTTCCTCGACGCCGATGATATGCTGGCACCCGACAAGATCTCCGCGCAGGTGGCCCTGCTGCGCGCGGATACGGACCTGGTGGTGGGCGACTTCGAGCAGGTGATGCCGGACGGTATGCTGCTGCCCGCGCTCTCCCTCTACGATCGCCCTTGGATGGCCTTGGTGCGCACGCGCATGGGCACCACCAGCGCCAACCTGTGGTCGCGCCGCGCCGTGCAACGCGCCGGTGGTTGGAACGAAGCCTTGGCCAGCAGCCAGGACTATGAGCTGATCTTCCGGATGCTCAAGAACGACGCCACCGTGGTGTGGGATCCGCATCAGCGCACCCGTGTGCTCAAGCGGGCCTCCGGTTCCATCAGCCGCACCGATGTGATGCGCAACTGGGACCGCTACATCGCCTTGCGCCGGTCCATGAAGGACCACCTCGAAACCCTCGACCCCCGGCGCTACGCCGAGGAGATCGAGAGCCTTCGCCAATACATCTTCATGGCCCTGCGCATCGTTGCCAAGCAGGACCGGAAGAAAGCCGTTCAGGAATACGCCCGCAGTGTAGGACGCGGTTTTGTGCCCCTTGTGGGGCCGGCCACCACCGAGAAGTACGTGCTCTTCCATAGATTGCTGGGCTTCGCCAACACGGAACGCATGCTCCAGGCGCTCCGAAATGCACGAACATGATCGAGTCGTACCAGGACTTCCTCGATTATCGGGAAGCGGACCGCATCGCTCTCAGGCGGTCCCGCAGCATCCATATGCTCTATGACGAGGTGTGGAAGTTCCAGCG
>DASWWQ010000204.1:0-2334 GCA_036405935.1 Flavobacteriales bacterium | reverse complement strand
TACCCGTGGAGCAGGTCGTGGAGGAGATGCTCTGCTTCGGCTGGATCGATAGCACCGCACGACCGCTCGATGCGGATCGGAGGATGCTCTATGTCCGTCCACGCAAGCCGAAAAGCATGTGGAGCAAGGTGAACAAGGCACGGGTGGAACGGCTTATCGCGGACAAGCGGATGACGGCGGCCGGACTGAAGGTGATCGAAACGGCGAAGTCCAACGGTTCCTGGAACGCCTTGGACCATGCCGAGGCCTTCGTGATGCCTCCCGAACTCACCCGGGCCTTGGCGAGGAACAAGCTCGCGAAGAAGCATTTCGAAGCCTTTCCGCCCAGCGCCCGCAAGTTCATCCTCACGCGGATCGGCCAAGCGAAGACCGAAGGCACCCGCACCAAGTACATCTCGGAAACGGTGCGGCTCGCCGCCCTGAACATCCGTTACGGTCAACCCCTACGCCCCAAGCCATGAACCACCTTGCCATCCTCGTCTGCGCCATCAGCGTGTTCCTCCTGGGCGCCCCTTGGTACTCCAAGGCGATGTTCCTGCGTCCGTGGGCCCGTGCCAACGGCATCGACCCCGATGTACCGCGCCCGGAAGGCGCGAAACATCCGGCGCGTGTGTTCGGCGTATCCTTCCTCATGGCGTGGCTTGCTGCATACGCCTTCGCCATCCTGGTGGGCCATGATGTGCACGCGTTCGCACACTGGCTGCATCACGGCTTCCTCTGCGGCCTGGGCATCGCGGCCACGAGCTTCGCGATCAACTACCAGTTCGCCGGCCGTTCCACCACCTTGTTGCTGATCGATGGCGGATACCATGTGGTGCAGTTCACGCTCTATGGCTTGATCCTGGGCCTGTGGCAGTGAGGCGGAACAAGGACCTGCAGGCGCTGCTGGACGATGCCTACGATCGGTTCGCGCGGCCCGACTTCATAGCCGATGATCCCATCCAGGTCCCGCGGTCGTTCGCGAAGCGCGAGGACGCGGAAAGCATCGGCTTCATCACCGCCACGATCGCCTGGGGCCAGCGGAAGACCATCATCCGCAATGCCTGGGAACTCGCTCGGCTGTTCGATGAAGCTCCGCACGATTTCATCCTCAACGCTTCCCGCAAGGACCTCGATCGGCTGGACCGTTTCGTGCATCGCACCTTCAACGGGATCGATCTGCGGCACTTCGTGCTGGGCCTGCGTCATCTGTATCGCGAACATGGAGGCATCGAGAACGCCTTCCTCGCGGATCACGGAAGTGGGGACATGGCGGAGATGATCGCGCGTTTCCGCGGGCGTTTCTTCGAACCGAAGCATCAGCCGCGCACGGGCAAGCACGTGGCCGATCCGTCACGGGGCAGCAATGCCAAGCGGATCAACATGTACCTGCGGTGGATGGTACGGCCCGCGGACCGCGGCGTGGACCTCGGCCTGTGGAAGCGCATTCCCCCTTCCGCCCTGCACGTTCCGTTGGATGTGCACACGGGCCGCGTTGCGCGGGAATTGGGACTTCTGCGCCGGGAACAGGACGACTGGAAAAGCGTGGTCGAGCTCACGGAGCAACTCCGCAAGCTCGACCCGTTGGATCCGATCAAGTATGATATCGCGCTCTTCGCCCTTGGCGTGGAGGCCAACGCTCAGCGTTCGAAGATCACGCGTGCGGTGCGCACGATGCCGTTGCCGTCATCCGACACGGCCCGCAGGAAATAGAGTCCCGAAGGCAGGTCGTTACCGGTGATCGTCACCGTGTCCGAGCGCCGGTTCACCGTACGGATCAGGCGTCCGGTGGCATCCAGGAGATCCACTTGCACGCGGCCCTTGAAGGCGTTGCCGAAACGCACGGTGGTGCTGCCCTGTGCCGGGTTGGGGAACACCGTGATGGCATCGTCATCCAAGGGGATCACCTTCTCCTCCACACCGGTGGAGAGCGTACCCAAGGTGTTCCAGGTCGTATTCGTGATCACCGGCGGATTGAGGTCGAAGTAGATGGCGGCGGTGTTCTCCACCCTGGTGCCTTCCTCCACCTCGGGTCGATGGTCGATCTTGTAGGTGATGTAGCCGTTGCTGGCCAGCATATCGGTGCCGCTGTCCGGCAGCATGATGTTGTTGAAGGTGAAGCGGACCACGCCATCCTCGCTCACCAACGCATGGTGGGCATGGCTGCTGCCGGCGATGCGCAACGTGGCCGGGTCCAGGGCCGCATCCAGCGTATCGATCAAGACCACATCATGGGCGGTGGCATTACCGGTGTTCTGGAAGCGGATGGTGTAGAGCAGGTTGGTCCCGAGCGCGGTGAGGTGTTCCTCGCCGATGCCGATGGGCTGCGCCGCTTTGTCGTTGGGATCGTAGGCG
>DASWWQ010000203.1:0-10294 GCA_036405935.1 Flavobacteriales bacterium | reverse complement strand
AGGTGGAGACCGTTCGAAGATACGTTTCTCCAAGACGGGCCGGGCGTCCACGCCCGTGCCTCTTCGAGCACCTCGTCATTAGCCCTTCACGCAACTCCGCTCAGGCCCCTACGCCGCCGGCAACACCGCCACCGGCAAGTTCACCTGCACCGTCGTGCCTTGACCGGCCTTGGAGCGTACATCGATACGGCCGCCGTGCAGGCGGATGATGTTGCGGGTGAGCGGCAGGCCGATGCCGAAGCCATCGAAGTAGGCCGTGTTCGAGGCGCGGAAGAAGGGGTCGTAGATGAAGGGCAGTTCCTTCTCGGGGATGCCGATGCCCTGGTCCACCACGCTGACGATCACTTCACCTTGGCCGGCCGCCACGCTGATGTCCACCGGCTTGTTGTGGGAGTACTTGCACGCGTTGTTCGCGATGTTGCCGATGGCCAGCTTCAGCAGGTCCACGTTGCCCATCACTTTCAGCTTGCGGGGGTTCTCCGGCAGCAGGCTGAAGTCGATCATCAGGTTGTTCTTCGGGTGCAGGTCGTCCATCATCTCCTTCACCGCCAGGATCACTTCGTCCATGCGCACCACCGTGGTGATGAACTTCTTCCCGCTGTAGCCCGTCTGCGCCAGGAACAACAGCGACTTGGTGATCTTGTCCAGCCGCTCGGCCTGGGTCAGCACGTTGCGCAAGGCCTCCTGGTACTCGTTGGGGCTGCGCTCCTTGCTCAGGGTCACGTCGGCCTCGCCGATGATGGACGTGAGCGGTGTGCCGAACTCGTGCGAGGCGTTGCTGATGAAGTTCTTCTGCGTCTCGAAAGCGGTCTCCAAGCGGTTCAGCAGGTCGTTGAAGGTGTTGATCAACTTGCTGATCTCGCGGTCGGTGCCCGTGTCCTCCACGCGCAGGTGCAGGTTCTCGGTGCTGATCCGTTTCACGCGGGTGGTGATCCGGTCGATGGGACCGAAGATCTTGCGGGAGAAGTAGATGTAGAAGGCCACACTGACGATCGTCACCAGCAGGGCGCCCACCAACAGCACCCGCCGCAGATAGGTCAGGTGGTGCGAGGCGTAGTAGTTCTCGGCGGACACCATCACCACGTAGGGGCCGTCGGGTGCATCATGCTTGATGGCGGAGAAGAAGGTATCGCCGTGCTTGGCCTCCGCATATCCGTTGCGCGTGAGTTCCTCCAGCACTCCGGCGTCCACCACCTCATGGGTCCGGCTGTCCGGCCATTGCATGCGATCGCGCAACGGCAGGATGTACGCCTTCTCCTCGGGCATCTTCTCCAGGTACTGCTCGCGCAGGTTGAGCAGGGCCTCGGCGCTCAAACGGTCCGAATCGAAGTGGTAGGCTTCGGCGATCTGCGCGCGCGTATGCAATCGCACGTAGAGGTCGCGGTAGGAGTACTTGTCCACGACATAGTACACCGCTGCACCCAATGCGAGGATGATCAGGAGGAAGGCCAGCAGGAGCACCAGTACGATGCGCGCGGGGGTCTTCATGGTTCCTTGGCCACATAGCCCATGCCCACCACGGTATGGATCAGTTTGTTCGCGGGGTCGTTGTCCACCTTCTTCCGCAGGTAGTTGATGTACACGTCGACGATGTTGGTGCCTTGGTTGAACTGCACGTCCCACACGCGCTCCAGCAGGTCCATGCGGCTCAGCACACGTCCCTTGTTGCGCACCAGTTCCAACAGCAGCCGGTATTCGGTGGCGGTCAGCGTGATCGACTCCTCGCCGCGCTTCACCTCCTTCGCTTCATCGTCGATGGTCAGGTCGCCGATCGTCAGGGCGTTGCCGGGAGTGGCCGGTGCGGCGTTGGTATCGTGCCGGCGCAACAACGCCTTGATGCGCGCATTGAGCTCGATGAACTTGAAGGGTTTCGCCAGGTAATCATCACCGCCGGTGTTCAGGCCCCAAGCGATGTTCTCGGGGGTGTTGAGCGCGGTGAGGAAGAGGATCGGCGTGCGCAACCCCTGTTCGCGCAGCTCGCGGCAGACCTCGATGCCGTTCTTGTCCGGCAGCATGATGTCGAGGATGATCAGCTCGTACGGGTTCGCCAAGGCCATATGCGCACCGGTCAGGCCGTCATGCGCGATCTCCACGGCATAGCCTTCCTCCGAGAGCCCTTTGCGGATGAAGGAGGACACGCTCTTCTCATCCTCGACCAACAGGATGCGTTGCATTGTCGCAAGGTAGTTCCGGCCCAGGAACGATCGGTGCCCTCACTCGTTCTCGTCGAGGATCCGGATCAATCGATCCGGGTAGTCGGTGATGATGCCGTTCAGGCCCAAGGCGATCATCGCGCGCATATCGGCCTCCTCGTTCACGGTCCATACCAACGGCTCGATGCCCTGTTCGCGCAGCGAGGCCACGGCACGTGCATCCATCAGGGGGAATTCGGCGCTGTAATAGGTCGGGGTGAAGCTCAACCGCTGCAGGTTCGCTTCCACACCATCGCTGTTGTCCACGAGCAGGGCGGTGGCCATGGTATCGTCGATCCCGTGTACGGCCTCCAGCACGGCCGGGTCGAAGCTCTGGATGATGCAGCGGTCAGCGATACCCAGTTCCTCGATGAGGGCCATCACCTTCTCGGCGAACGGTCCCGGCCGCGGCTGCATCACATCGTACAGCTGCGGTTCGCTCTTGATCTCGATGTTGTAGCTCTGTACGCCCCAGCCGCGCATCATGCCCTCGTTCTCCACGGCTTCCACCACTTCGGTCAACGTGGGCTTATGGTCCTCCGCGTTCACCTGCCCGGGGAAGTCCGGATGTTGTTTCGAACCGCAGTCGTAGGACTGCACTTGATCCACCGTCATGCGGTAGATGTTCGCCGCCCGGCCCTCGGCCTCGGTCAGCGGGGTCCCTTCCTCCGTCAGGCAGATGCGGTGCTCCATCCAAGGCTCGTGGCTCACCAGCACCTCGCCGTCACCGGTGATCACCACGTCCAGCTCCAGGCGATCGCAACCCAGCTCGGCGGCCTTGAGGAACGCGGCCACGGTGTTCTCGGGCAACAGGCCCCGGCAGCCGCGGTGGCCATGCACTTCGGGACGTTCAGGTGTGGAGGGCATCGTGCAGGATCCGATCACCAGGATCGGGAGGAGGTTGAAGGGGAAGGAGGACCTACGCATCCGGGAATTCGCTGAGGATCTTGTCGCCGAGCACATCGGCCAGTTTGAAGTAGCTCTCTTCGGTCAATCCCGCGATATGGGGCGACAACAGGACACGCGGTTCCGCGAACAGGCGCTGCAAGGTGGCTTCGTTCCCGCTTCGCAGCCCCAGGAGTGATCGTTCCTCGAACTCCAGCACATCCAGGCCGGCCCCGCGAACGCGGCCGGCATCCAAGGCGTCCAGGAGGGCCGAGGTGTCCACCAACGGTCCACGTGCGGTGTTCAGGAACCAGACGGGCTTGCCCAACCGGGCGAAGAAGGCGGCGTCGGCAAAGTGCACCGTTTCCTCGGTCAAGGGCAGGTGCAGGCTGATGACATCGCTTTCGGCGAGCACTTGTTCCAAGGGGGCTTCGATGATGCGCTCGTTGCCGAAGCCCGTGATGTACTTGTCGTGGGCGAGGATCCGTACCGCGAAGCCGCGCAGTTTATCCGCGAAGGCGCTGCCCATGCGGCCGAAGCCGATCAGACCCACCGTTCGCCCATCGAGCTCGAAGCCCGTGTTCTCCTTGCGCTTCCACAGGCCCGCCCGCACTTCGGCATCCGCGCGTCGCAGGTGGTTCATCAGACCCAGCAGCATGCCCAGTGCATGTTCCGCCACGGCCGTACGGTTGCCTTCCGGGGAATTGATGAGCTTGATCCCGTGCGCGGTGCAGTAGGCCTTGTCGATGTTCTCCATGCCCGCTCCGGCCCGGGCGATGAAGCGCAGTGCGGGAGCCCGTTGGAGCAGTTCGGCATCGAGCATGATCCGGCCGCGCACCACGATACCGTGGACATCGGCCAGCGCTTCCATCAGCCGTGCGCGGTCCGAACCGCTGTGGTCGATGCAGCGATGCCCGACGGCGGTGAGCCGTTGCATCAGCACGGGATGCACACTGTCGATGAACGCGATGTTCACTGGAGCAGATCGGCGAGGAAGAAGGATGCGATGCTGAAGTAGATGACCAGCCCGGTGACGTCCACCACCGTGGCCACGAAGGGAGCGGAGGAAACGGCGGGATCCAGCCCGAGCCGTTTCAGCAGCAAGGGGAACAAGGAACCGATCAGGTTGCCCCATACCACCACGCCGACCAGCGACACGCCCACGGCCAAGCCGATGCCCATCCAATGCGGCCCGTAGATGTCCACGAAACGGCTCCAGATGGCCACGCGGGCGAAGCCGATGATGCCCAGACCGATGCCCATGATCAGACCCACGCTGAGCTCCCGCTTGAAGATGCGCCACCATTCCTTCACGGTGACGTCGCTGAGGGCCAGCGCACGGATGATCAACGTGCTGGCCTGGGATCCGGTATTGCCGCCGCTGCTGATGATCAAGGGTACGAACAAGGCCAGCACCACGGCCTTCGCGATCTGGTCCTCGAAGAAGCCCATGGCCGTGGCCGTGAAGCTCTCGCCGATGAACAGCACGATGAGCCAACCCATACGCGCCTTCACCATCTCCCACAGCGAACTGTTGCTGTAGGAGTATTCGAGCGCTTCCATACCGGCCATCTTCTGCGCGTCCTCCGTCTCCTCCTCACGGATGGTGTCCACCACGTCATCGATGGTGATCCGGCCCACCAGGCGGCCGTGCACGTCCACCACGGGAAGCACGATGAGATCGTACTTCTCCATGATCCGTGCGGCCTCCTCGGCATCGGTGTCCGCCTTCACACTGATGGGGTCGGGTTCGTAGACCTCGCGGACGGGCGTGCGCAGGGAGGTCACCAGCAGTTGCTTCAGGGCGATGGTGCCCACGAGCTTCTCGTGGTCGTCCACGACATGCACCACGTACACGTTGTCGATGTCGTCGGAGTGCTTGCGCAGCTGGCGCACGCATTCGAGCATGGTGCTGTGGAGGTTCACCTTCACCAGCTCCTTGGCCATGATGCCACCGGCCGTGTTCTCGTCGTAGGTGAGCAGTTCGGTGATCTCGTCCTTCTGCTCGCGGTCCTCGATGTTGGCGAGCACCTCCTCCTGCATCTCGTCGGGAAGCTCGCCGATCACGTCCGCGGCGTCATCGGAATCGATGTGCTCGATCAGCTCCTCGGCGATCTCCTTCCCGGTGTAGTTCTCCAGCAGGATGTCGCGCCGGTCCTCGGGCACTTCCAGGATCACCTCGGCCGCGAGTTCGGGCTCCAGGCGTTCGAACACGTAGCGGGCATCATCCGCCTCCAGCTGGTCCAGTACTTCCGCGATATCGGCCGGGTGCAACTCCACCATCTCCTGCAGCAGGGCCGTATCGCGCTGTTCGGCGATATGCTCCTGGATGCGCTCCAGGTGGGGTTTGCTGAGCTGGAAGGTCATGGTCCGGCCCCCTGAACGCTTCCGTTCGCGGGGGCCGCGAAGCTACGGCAAGGGATCAGCCCTGCGGGGGACGGCAAAGGGCCGCCAAAGCGATGAAATCGGCCACCGAGAGCTGTTCCGCCCGCAGCTTGGCGTATTCCTGCGGTACCCCATCGGGCAGTCCGTCGAAACCCTTCAGGGCGTTGTGCATCGTCTTGCGCCGCTGGTTGAAGGCCGCCTTCACCAAGCGGAAGAGCATACGCTCATCGCACCCGAGCTCCTTCACCGCGTTGCGTTTCAGGCGGATCACCGTGCTGCGCACCTTGGGCGGAGGGATGAACGAGCCGGGTTCGACGTTGAACAGCACTTCGGCATCGTACCAGGCCTGCGTCAATACGCTGCTGATGCCATAGGTGCGGCTGCCATGGGGGGAGCAGAACCGATCGGCCACCTCCTTCTGGAACATGCCGACGAGCTCGGTGACCCGTTCCCGGTTCTCCAGCACCTTGAACACGATCTGCGTGCTGATGTTGTAGGGGAAGTTGCCGATCACCGCCAGGTTCCCGCTGCCGAGGCGGTCGAGCTCCATCCGCAGGAAATCGCCCTCCACCAAGCGGAGGTCGGGGTATTTGTCATGCAGGTGCGCCGCGGCTTCGCGGTCCAGTTCGATGCAGGTGAGGTCGATGTCCGTCCGCTGCACCAGGAAACGCGTCAAGGCTCCCGTTCCGGGGCCGACCTCCAGCACGTCGCGGTATCCACCATGGCCCGTCAACGAGCCGGCTATGCGCTCGGAGATCGCATCATCCTTCAGGAAATGCTGGCCGAGATGCTTCTTCGCACGGACGTGCATCACTCCGCCCGGGAAGTTGAGGGGAAGGTGTGCACCACCTCCAGCAAGGTGCGGAAGGCGACCGCGCGGCCACCATAGTACTTCTCCGATTCCGCGCGCAGACGGGGGGCGTGCAGGGTGTCGTACAGCTCGTAGCTCGTCATGTCCGTGCAGGTGTACTGCACGGCGTAGGAGATGCTGCCTTCATCGTCGCTCATCACCCGGCAGATGCGGGCCTCGAGGAAATGGCCCGTGGCCAGCACCTCCGGCACGTGCGTGTCCCGCATCCAGACGAGCCATTGCTCATGCAGCGCCTCGTCCACGCTGACGGTCACATTGTAGATGATCATGGCGTGCCGTTGAGGAATTTCTGTTCGGGCGTGTCGAGGTTGTCGTGGTCGCCCCGCAAACGGCGGAAGCGTTGGCGGGCCTCGGGGGTGAAGATGCTTCCGCTCTGTTCGAACAGCAGCTTCTCGTACCAGGCCATGGCCTTGGCGTTGTCCTTCAGTTGCAGTTCGTACAGCTTGCCGAGATCGAGCATCGCGTTGTCCACCAGGATGTCGTTGGGATACAGTTCCAGCACTTTCTCGAGATATCCGGCAGCCTCGGGGTAAAGATGCCGAGCGAACGCGATGCGGTAACGCATGTAGAGGATGTCATCGCCCAAGGGATCCAGGGGGAACGCCGCACCGAGGCTGTCGAGCACGGTGAGCGCGTCATCGTACCGGTGCTGGAAGGTGAGCAGCTCGGCCTGGGCGAAGGCCTTCAGGGCCAGGTTGAGGCTATCGGCGCTGAGGTTGTCGGAGATCAGCAGGGAGAGCTCCATGGCGTCGTTCGCGATGAGCTTGCTGGTGCTGGCCTTCAGTACGTCCAGTTGCGCCTTGGCCCACAGGAAATCCCCCGCGTAGTAGCTCACTTTCGCGTTGCGCAGCCGCGCTTCATGCCCGAGGATGTCCTGTTTGTATTCCAGGTCCACCTGCGAATAGAGCAACGAGGCCTCCCAGATGTCGCCGCCCAGCACGTGCACGTCACCGAGCTCCAATTTGTAGGCGGCCTGTTTCTTCGGATCCAGCCCCGGTATACCGATCACCTCCTCGAACAGGGCCATGGCACCCGCACGATCGTTGAGGTAGTAGGCTTTCAGGCGGGCCAGTCCGATCATCAGCTCGGCCGTGGCGGGCGTGTTGCCCATCTCGGTGATGGTGGTGTTGTACTGCTGTTGCAAGGTCTGCAGGTCGGCAGCGGGCGGATCGGACATCCCGGTGATCCGGGCGTCCATCGCCTCCACCATGCCCACCCGGGCCAGGTTGTAGTTGGCGTTGCCTGCACCGAGGTCCACCACGTACTGGTAGCATTTGGTGGCCGTGTTCCAGTCCTTGTTCGTCACCGCGATCTCCGCGAGTTCCATCAGGCGGTAGCCACCTTCATTGAACCGCTTGTCCATCGCCTTGCTCTGCACGAATGCGCCACCGAGGTCGTTCTGTTGCAGGTAGACCCAGATGAGCATCTCCTGGAACAGCGTGTTCTGCGGTTCCTTCTGGATGCGCCGCAGCAGTTCCATGCGCAAGGTCTCGGTCCGCACATCCGCGGTGGTGAAATCGATGTAGCGCGCCAAGGCGTTCTGCACCGACTGCAGGTAGCTGGGGTTGGACGAAAGGAGGTCCATGTAGCTGCCCACCATCCGGTCCATGTCCCCCTTCATCGCGTACAGGTTCGCGATCTCGTAGTGGAAGCTGAAAGCATCGCTCTTCAGCAGTTTCTGTCCGCGTTGGTAGGTGTCCAGTGCGCGGTCGTACTCGTTGTATTTGGTGAAGGCGTTGGCCAGTTGGCGCACCGCGTTCTGGTCGCCCTCCTTCAACCCTTTCACGGCCTTTTCGTACTGCACCAGGCTCTTGTCGGGCTCGTCCTGGAGTTTGTACAGATGGCCGAGGTCCACCAGGTAACGCCCATCATCATCGGTGCGGCGCAGTTGGTCCTTCACCAGTTTGGTGGCATCGTCGTACCGCTTGAGCGCGATGTAGCTCTTGAACAACTGCTCGTAGTAGTAGGGCGTGGGTTGTTTCCGGTGCAGTTTCTCGTAGTACAGGACGGCCTTCTCGTGATCGCCCTGCTGGAAGTACTGCGCGGCGATCTGTTCGTCGGTGGTGGGCTGGGTGAAGGCCAGGGTGGCGCCGGCCGCGAACAGCACGAGAAGCAAGGTCCGGATCATGTTCATGGGGTGGGTGCGGTCCGGTGCAACAAACGTTCGGCGGAGGGCCGGTAGTGCGCATGGTCACGCTGCACCACCTCCACCCGGGCCAGCAGGTCCGTGGTGGCCTGCTTGAGACGGATCGCCCGTGCCTGCTCCTGTGCGACATGGAGTTGCTCCTGCTCGGCCGTGTGCAGGGCGTGCTCCACATCGTGCTGCAATTGCCAAAGCCGTGTGCCCGTGCTGTCCAGCGTGGCGTGCAGCACATCCCGGTCGTGCAGCACCCGTGGCAGCGCGATCGCCATCAAGCGGTGGTAGTTGCCCAAGGTCTCGGCCTCCGCGGTGGTCAACGTATCGGTGAACCGCTGTTCGATGTTGTTGCGATCGCTGTTGAAGAGGGCCTGCATATGTTCCAGGGCTGCCGTGTCCACCTGTTGCACCAGCGATCGCAGGCTGTCGTTCTGGCGGGTCAAGCGGTCCATGGTCGCAAGCAGTTGCACGTCGGGCGTACGGTGGCAGGCCGTGATCGCGGAGCAGAAGCACCCCGCGAACAAGAGCCGTGCCGCCACCGGTCTCATTTCCGGATGAGGTCGAAACCGGTGTACGGTTGCAGTGCCTTGGGGATACGGATGCCCTCGGGGGTCTGATGGTTCTCCAACAGGGCGGCCACGATACGCGCCAGCGCCAGCGCGCTGCCGTTGAGCGTATGGGTCAGCCGGGTCTTCTTGTCGGCATCGCGGTAGCGCAGCTTCAGGCGATTGCTCTGGAAGGTCTCGAAGCAGCTGATGGAGCTCACTTCCAACCAGCGCTCCTGCGCGGCGGAGTACACCTCCATGTCGTAGGTCAAGGCGCTGGCGTTGCCCATGTCGCCCCCACAGAGCAGGAGCTGGCGGTAGGGCAGTTCGAGGGCGCGCAGCAGGCCTTTCACATGTTCCACCATGTCCTCCAATGCGGCGTAGCTGTGCTCGGGCTGTTCGATGCGCACGATCTCCACCTTGTCGAACTGGTGCACGCGGTTGAGGCCGCGCACATGCGCACCGTAGCTGCCTGCTTCGCGGCGGAAGCACGGCGTGTAGCCCACGAGCTTGATCGGCAGTTGCGCGGGATCCACGATGGCATCGCGGTACAGGTTGGTGATGGGCACCTCGGCCGTGGGGATCAGGTACAGGTTGTCCACCGTGGCATGGTACATCTGGCCTTCCTTATCGGGCAGCTGGCCCGTGGCGAAGGCGCTGGCCTCGTTCACCAGGTGCGGGGGGATCACCTCCTTGTATCCGGCCTCGTTGGCCTTGTCCAGGAAGAAGGCGATCAACGCGCGTTGCAGTTTGGCGCCTTGGCCCAGGTACACGGGAAAGCCCGCCCCGGTCAGCTTCACACCCAGGTCCAGGCTGAAGAGGCCGTACTCCTCGGCCAGCTCCCAGTGCGGCTTGGCGCCGGCGTGCAGCTTGGGCACTTCGCCCTCCTGCATCACGGTGACGTTCTCCTCCGGCGTGCGGCCCGCAGGCACCCGTTCGTTGGGCGCATTGGGAATGGAGTTCATGTGCTCCAACAAGGCCTGTTCAGCCGCGTCCAGTTCCTCCTTCAGTTGCTGGGTGCGCGTCTTCAGCTCCGTAGTGGTGGCGCGCGCGGCGTCGGCCTCGGCCTTCTTCCCGCTCTTCATCAACTCGCCGATGGTGCGGCTCAGCTCGTTCAGTTCGGCCAGCTTGGCGTCCAGCGTGTTCTGGGTGCTGCGCCGGTGTTCATCCAGCTCGGTGGCCTTCGACAGCAGCCCGTCGGCGTCGATGTTCCGTTTGTTCAGACGCGCACGCAATCCGTCCCGATCGGTGCGCAAGAGGTTCAGTTCCAGCATGGAAT
>DASWWQ010000202.1:0-13765 GCA_036405935.1 Flavobacteriales bacterium | reverse complement strand
CGAGGTACCCACATGCCATTTGAAGCGTTCGGTGGTGAGGATCCGGTAGCGCGGGCCCGCCCCCAAGGTGGCCCGGAGGTCCAGTTGCAGGGGCTTGTTGTACTGGGTCTGCGCGAAGGCCTCGCCCGTCCAGCGCCGGTTGCGGTTGTAGTTGTAGCGCAGGTGCTGGAAACCCGTGTTCAGGAACTCATTGGTCTCCACCCGGCTCACCGCCAGGTCGTTGATGAAGAAGAAGGTGTGCTTGTCGCGCACGTGCTGCACCGCGCCGTTGAGGCCGAACTGCACGCTGCGCTGGGTGTTCTCCGCGATGTTGTACCGGAAGTTCACGAAGCCCGTCCAAGGCACGGTATCGTTCGCGAAACGGCGGCCCTCGATGTTGACGACCTGTGCGGAGAGGAGGGTGGAGAGGAGGAGGAGGGCGGAGAGGACGAACGACTTGGCCATGAGGTACAAAGATCGGCATCCCCTTCCGGAGCTTCCGGTTGACGGACCTTTGCCGCATGGAACGTCCGCACGTTGCGATCATCGGTGCAGGCCCGGCGGGGCTGATGGCCGCGTGGGAACTGGCGCCGCAGGCCGAGGTGGAAGTGCACGAGCACGGCAAGGCCATCGCCCGGAAGTTCCTGGTGGCCGGCCAAGGTGGTTTCAACCTGACCAACAGCGTGGACGGTGCGCCGCTGAAGGCCCACTATGCACCAACGGGTTTCCTGGATGCTGCGATCGAGGCCTTCGGTTCGCAGGCCTTGCGCGATCGGCTGGCCGATGTCGGCATACCGACCCATGTGGGCAGCAGCGGGCGGGTCTTTCCGGATAAGGGCATCAAGCCGATCACGGTGCTGAACGCCTTACAGGAACGCCTCCTCGCCTTGGGCGTCCGCTTCCGCACGGGCTCCGCTTTCGTGGGTTTCGATGAGCAGGCGCGGCCCCTGATGGAGGAGGAAGGGGTGCGGCGGACGATCGAGGCCGATGCCGTGTTCTTCGCCTTGGGCGGCGCCTCCTGGCCCGTGACCGGTTCCACGGGGAATTGGCTCCGGCACTTCGAGGCCATCGGTGTGCGCACGCGGCCTTGGCAACCGTCCAATTGCGGAGTGGAGATCCCTTGGCCCGTGCCCTTCGCGCAGGCGCACGCCGGAAAACCGCTGAAGAACATCCGGATCACGGTGGGCGATCGGTCCGTGCGGGGAGAGGCCAGCATCACGGTCCACGGCTTGGAGGGCAATGGGATCTATCCGGTGGTGCCTGCGCTGCGCGAGGCCTTGGCCGCATCGGGTTCCGCCCAACTGACCATCGACCTGAAGCCGGACCTCACTGCGCAGCAACTCCTGGGCAAGCTGGTGCATGTGGACCGCAAGGACTTCGCCTCGGCCCTGCACCTGGATCGGCCCAGCACCGCCCTGCTCAAGGCCTTCACCACGAAGGAGGAGTTCTTCGACCCGCAGTTGCTCGCGGGTGCGGTGAAGGCCCTGCGCCTTCCGGTCACCGGACTGCGTCCGTTGGAAGAGGCCATCTCTTCTGTCGGTGGTATCCCGGTGGAGGCCTTGTCCCCCGACTTCTCCCTGAAGTCGCATCCCCGGCTGTTCACCCTCGGTGAAATGGTGGATTGGGATGCGCCCACGGGTGGCTTCCTGTTGCAGGGCTGCTTCGCCATGGGCCATCATGCTGCACGCGCCTTCCTGGCGCGCCGGTAGCGGTCCCGATCGGGGAGCGGGCTCCACGGATCGAGCATGGCCTTCCTTTCCACGACCCTTGACCGTGTAATGCAAGTGGCTGTTGGCCATGGACTTGTCCCTTGCTCATCGGCGCTTCCAGGAGGGGCACGTTCTTCGTGCAGTTCACCCCAAAGACATCCGAACCATGAAGACCATCACCTTCAAGACACTGGCCATCGCCGCTTCGCTGTTGACCCTCCAGAACGTCTCCGCGGCGACCGGGGAGAACGACAAGAAGATCCGCATCGATCAGGAGAACTTCAACAAGCTGGCCCCCGCCGACCAGGAGCGTGTGCTCTACATCGTGGATCGATTGGAGACGATCGCCGCGACGGACCGTTCGGAACTGACCCGCGATGAGCGTAAGGCCCTGCGCACGGAAGTGAAAAGCCTGAAGCAGGAGGCCGAGGCCTACAATCGAGGCGGCACCACCATCTATCTGAGCACGGCCGGGATCATCATCATCATCCTGCTGCTGATCATCCTGCTCTGAACGGCAAGATCACTTCACCGTGGGCTTGTTGTCCTTGATGCGTTCAGGGCTGGGCGGCGGTGTCCGCTCTCGCCGGCGATCGGAGATGTGGCGGTCGCGGTCCGGCTTGTCCGTTGGAGGTTCTTCACCGAAGGCGGACGAGGTACGGGATGTTGCCGCAGCCTTCGCCCTTTGCCCACGGTAGCGCTTGACGTTCATCTCCGGGCGACCTTGCGCGCAGGGCATACGCTGGTAACGCCTGCTGATGCCGACGTTCACGGTGCGCGTCACCCGCTCGCCGCGGGCATCGATCACCGTGATGCGATGGGTTCCGGCTTGTACCGAACGATACCCGTCCACAACCATCAGGGTGGTGTCCACGCCGAGGATCCGATACGGTGGTGCGCCGCCGCTGATGTTCAGGGTCAGACTGCCCGGAGTCACCTTCCGGTCCACCACCCAGCTCAGCTCGCCGCGGTCCGGAGCCCCTTGGCATTCGCAGCGCTCCACGATCAGCTCCTGGCCGCGGCTGACCAGTACCTGCAATTTGAGCTTGGCGCCCTGTGCCGCGATGGGCAGCAGACAGAGCAAAGGAAGGAATCGCCGCATGGTGGAGGGATCAGGTTGCCGCAGACTACAAAGACCATGCTGCGAAAAGGCTTGTCCCTCGTCCGAACGGATGATCCGACCGGCAGCGCGGACCTGGCGAGGCTCGATGTTAAAGACTCCTATTGCGCCAAGCAGCACCGCAACCTCGATCTAACGTTGAGGAATAACACTTAGACCATGCGCGCAAGCCGATTCCTCCGTGGGATATTCCTCCTGCCGCTCTGTTCCTGTAACGACCACCGGTTCGATGCGGTCGTGGATCCGCTGGCTGCCACGTCCCGGATCGCAAAGGCCGACCTCGCCGTGTTCGATGTCACCCAAAGCACCTGCGCGCTCTATGTGGCCGTGCGATCCGGCGCGCTCGATGGCCCCATCGCCTTCGGCCGTGACCTGGAGGACCTCGGTATCCATTGGAACAAGTGTCCCGGCGGAACCATGGTGGCCTGTGTCGTCGCCCCGACGGCACACGGTGATTCCGTGATCACGGGGATCCCCTTCCCGTACTGACCTTCGCCCCAGCCCGTGAGCACCGTTTTCGCTCTGCTCTGCCTTTCGGGCATGCTGGCCCTCGCTTTCAGTTTTCCACGGAAGCGGGTATTGAAGGTGGATGCGTTCGGGGAACCTTGGCGGACCTTCCTGCAAGAGCGCGTGCATTTCTACCGGGAGTTGGATGCCACCGGAAGGGAACGCTTCGAACAGGAGGTGTTGAAGTTCTGGAGCTATTGCGCCATCACCGGTGTGCAAGTGGAGGTGAACGACGAGGACCGCTTGCTCGTGGCCGCCAGCGCGGTGATCCCCATCTTCTCCTTCCCCGGTTGGCGCTACACCAACTTGGATGAAGTGGTGCTCTATCCCGCCATGTTCAACGACCGCTTCGAGACCGCTGGGGGTGAACGGGCCATCCTCGGGCAGGTGGGTTCGGGCGTGATGAGCCGCAAGATGCTGCTGTCCAAACCCGCGCTGCACCAAGGTTTCCAAGCGCGCAACGATGGATCGAACACCGGTATCCACGAGTTCGTCCACCTCATCGACGCGCGGGACGGGGAGACCGATGGCCTGCCCAAGGCGCTATTGGACCGGCCCTACGCCATACCGTGGTTGCGTTCGGTGCGCCAGGAGATGGGCAGGATCAATGCGGGCCGCTCCGACATCCGTGCGTACGGAGGCGTGAGCGAGACCGAGTTCCTGCCCGTGGTGAGTGAGTACTTCTTCGAGAAGCCGGAGCAATTGCAACGCAAGCACCCCGAGCTTTACGCGGCGTTGGAACGGATGTTCAGGCCGCAGGCGAAGGGAGCGGATCTCAGCGGACCAGCTTGATCGATCGTTGGCCTGAGCGGCCCACCAGCGTGAGCACATGAACGCCATGCGCTGCGGTGGAGAGGTCGATCGTGGTTGGTACCGGTGCGGTCACCTGCAGCACCAACCGGCCACTGGCATCATGCACCATGATCCCGTGCACATCTTCCAAGGGGCCTTGGAGCAGAACGTTCCCGTCGGACATCGGACGTGCGGAGATCCCGCCAAGGACCGGCGGATCCTCCACGCTCGCGCTGCCATCCTGGATGGCCACATCGTCGATCTGCAGCCGGACGGAGTCAGTTGCTACGTGGGATATCATACCGACCCATCCGTAGCGGGTCTCTCCGTTCTCGATGATGCGCACACCCAAGTAGCCTTCGGTGTCGACCGGACCATTGGCCAGCCACTCCTCACCACCGTAGATGAACGGACCGCCGAAGCCGCTACCGATCGCTCCGATGAAAGGCAGATTGTTGGGGAATTCACCGGTATCGAAGGCCCGCCAGGTCAGGCTGCCATCGATGAGCGTGCCTGCTGGGAGCCGCTTGGCGGCGTGACCGTTGTTGCCGCTTACTGCGAGCGCCACACCGGCGTGCCGCATCTCCACCATGTTGTGATCGCTGATGGCATCCACGAACATCGTACTGCCCGACCGGAATCGGAGGTCGAACACACCGTTCCCGTCCACGTCCACCGACAGGGTATCCTCGCTCTCGCCCGGGAAGGTGATGGGATCCGGATGGATCTCCGCATCCACGATGGTGTGGATGACCCCATTGGGATCGCCGGCATGCACCTGGGCCACGAGCGGAAAGGGAACGAAGGAGAGTAGGGTGAGGTGGAGCTTGGAGAGCATACGGCGAAAGTAGCTGTGCGGATCCTATGGACGGGTTGGTACCGCTTTCGCGGCATCTGGTTGTTCGCTCAGGGTCTCTCGCAGAGGACCCTGAGCTTTTGGGCGTGCTGCGGGGACGAGACCCTACGTGGGTTGCGCACTCGCGACACGCGAGCGCGTGCTGGACTACGAATTTTCCCGAACAACATAGGTACGTGACCATTGATCGTGCCAACCGCGCTGCTCGATTAAGAAGGAAATCGCATCCAAAGGGACGAAGCGGCAGAGGCTTCTAAGCACCAACCATCCGAACGTTGGTCTTTCGCCGAGGGCGTTCACCACCTTGGTACGCGTTGCGAATTTTCCTGGTGTCTTGCCGAATAGAAGCTCGGATCCCGTGTAGAAGGTCAAATACAATGCGAGCCCTCCGAGAGGGCGCAGGACATCGCCATTCTGCATTACTCCGAACAGTTTCTCCATCGCGAATACATAGCCGATGAACACTGTCATGAAGCAAGTGGCGTCGATCAGATGTTGATTGAATCGAGTCGCCTTGTCCGCAAGTTGTAGTGAGGATCGTGAAGAGAAATGGGACATAGCGAAGCGGTCCAATTACGCCCAAAGATGAAATTCTGGAACGAAAGGGATGCCATCGGACGGGTTGTGGGAGGCCGGGGGTATGAGATCGCTTCGTCGGCAAGCCCTCCTCGCGATGACGATGGAGTGTTGACCCGTCATCGCGAACCGCGCATTGGGCGGTGAAGCGATCCCGGGAACGAAGAAGAGCGGCCTTTCGAGCCGCTCTTCTTCAATGGTGTTGTTGGATCCTAGCCCGAGCACATCTCGCAGCCCTCGGGATCATCCAGGCTGCAGGCGATCTGGGCGGCCACGTCGTCGCTCATGGTCACGCTTACGGCTTGCGCGGCGGCCACGGCCTCCGGTGCGGTGGCCACAACGGGTTCGCCCTTCGACGGGCTCAGGGTGACACTGGCTGCGGCGGGCTGCGCCAGTTTGCTCTTGTCCAGCGTGAACTTGATGGCGTCCGTGGCGGCCTTGGTGCGCAGGTAGTACATGCCCGTCTTCAGGCCGGCCTTCCAGCTGTAGAAGTGCATGGAGGTGAGCTTCGCGAAGTTCACGTTCTCCATGAAGATGTTCAGGCTCTGGCTCTGGCAGATGAAGGCCCCGCGGTCGGCGCTCATGTCGATGATCGTCTTCTGGCTGATCTCCCAGGCCGTCTTGTAGAGGTCCTTCAGGTTCTGGGGGATCTCGGGGATGTGCTGCACGCTGCCGTTGCTGGCGATCACCTTGTTCTTCAGCTCCTCGCTCCAGAGGCCCAGCTTCACCAGGTCGCGCAGCAGGTACTTGTTCACCACGATGAACTCACCGCTCAGTACCCGACGGGTGTAGAGGTTGCTGGTGTACGGCTCGAAGCATTCGTTGTTGCCGAGGATCTGCGCGGTGCTGGCCGTGGGCATGGGCGCCAGCAGCAGGCTGTTGCGCACGCCGTGCTTCTTCACCTCCTCGCGCAGCACGTCCCACTCCCAACGGTCGCTGGGTTTCACGTCCCACATGTCGAACTGGAAGATGCCCTTGCTGATGGGGCTGCCGGCATAGCTCTCGTAGGTGCCTTCCTCCTTCGCCAGGTCCTTGCTGGCGGTGAGGGCGGCGTAGTAGATCGTTTCGAAGATCTCGCGGTTGAGCACCTTGGCCTCCACGCTGTCGAACGGATGGCGCATGAGGATGAAGGCGTCGGCCAGGCCCTGCACGCCGATGCCGATGGGGCGGTGGCGCATGTTGCTGCGGCGTGCCTCGGGGATCGGGTAGTAGTTCTGGTCGATCACCCGGTTCAGGTTGCGGGCCAGCTCATAGGTGACCTCGAACAGGCGTTGGTGGTCGAACTTGCCCTTCTCCACGAACTTCGGCAGGGCGATGGAGCCCAGGTTGCACACGGCCACCTCGTCCGGCGCGGTGTACTCGATGATCTCCGTACAGAGGTTGCTGCTCTTGATCGTGCCGAGGTTCTGCTGGTTGCTCTTCTTGTTGGCGCTGTCCTTGAACAGGATGTAGGGCGTGCCGGTCTCGATCTGGCTCTCCAGCACGTGGAACCAGAGGTCCTGCGCCTTCACCGTCTTGCGGCCCTTGCCTTCGCGCTCGTACTTCTCGTACAGCGCCTCGAACTTCTCACCGAAGGTGTCGCTGAGGCCGGGGCATTCGTTGGGGCACATCAGGGTCCAGTCGCCGCCCTGCTCCACGCGCTTCATGAAGAGGTCGGGGATCCAGAGGCTGAGGAAGAGGTCGCGGGTGCGCATCTCCTCCTTGCCGTGGTTCTTGCGCAGGTCCAGGAAGTCCTCGATGTCCGCGTGCCAGGGTTCCAGGTAGATGGCGAAGCTGCCCTTGCGCTTGCCGCCGCCCTGGTCCACGTAGCGGGCGGTGTCGTTGAACACGCGCAGCATGGGCACGATGCCGTTGCTGGTGCCGTTGGTGCCCTTGATGTAGCTGCCCTTCGCGCGCAGGTTGTGGATGCTGAGGCCGATGCCGCCGGCGCTCTGGCTGATCTGGGCGCACTGCTTCAGGGTGTCGTAGATGCCGCTGATGCTGTCCTCCTTCAACTGCAGCAGGAAGCAGCTGCTCATCTGCGGCTTGGGCGTACCGGCGTTGAAGAGGGTGGGGGTGGCGTGCGTGTACCAACCCTCGCTGAGGCTGTTGTAGGTGGCGATGGCGGCCTCGAGGTCGCCCTTGTGGATGCCCACGGCCACGCGCATCAGCATGTGCTGCGGGCGCTCGGCCACCTTGCCGTCGATGCGGAGCAGGTAGCTGCGCTCGAGGGTCTTGAAACCGAAGTAGTCGTAGCTGAAGTCGCGGTCGTAGATGATGGCACTGTCCAGCAGGTCGGCGTTGTCCTGGATGATCTTGTGCACGTCGTCGGCCAGCAGGGCGGCCTTTTCACCGGTCTTCGGATCGATATAGAGATAGAGGTCCTTCATCGTTTCGCTGAAGGACTTCTTGGTGTTCTTGTGCAGGTTGCTCACGGCGATGCGGCTGGCGAGCAGCGCATAGTCCGGATGCTTCACCGTCATGGTGGCGGCCACCTCGGCGGTGAGGTTGTCGAGCTCCGTGGTGGTCACGCCATCATAGATGCCGTCGATGACCTTGAGGGTCACCACGGTGGCGTCCACGATGGGGTCCAACCCATAGCAGAGCTTCTTCACCCGTGCGGTGATCTTATCGAACTTCACGGCCTCCCGGCGCCCATCCCTTTTGATTACATACATCTTGTTGTTCTCGGTTCGGGTGTTCCCACCCTTTTGTGGTTGTTGATCCCGGGCTTCGGCTCCCGCCTGCTTCGGGCTTATCTGTTGGTCCCCTTCCGGTCCGTTCCATCCGTCCTGGATCGACGGCTTTCCCGTCCCGGCCGGGGTCTCTAAGGTTCTTCGTCGTTCGTCCGTTGCGCCTTTGCTTTTCGATCGATCTTCAACCGCAACGTGTTGGATCGGGCTTGAGGGTCCAAGGTTCCGCGGAGCGGGGTCCCAGGTCCAAGGTCCTAGGTCCTAGGTCAATGCACCTGTCCGGACCTTGTACCTAGGACCTTGGGCCTGGGACCTAGGACTAAAAGTCCGCGTCCAAGGAGAATTTGCTTCCGCCCTTGTCCTGGTTCATCACTCCCGCCTTCTGGTAGTCGCCCACGCGCTTCTCGAAGAAGTTCGTCTTCCCTTGCAGACTGATCATGTCCATGAAGTCGAAGGGGTTGGTGGCGTTGTAGATCTTCTCGTTGCCCAGCTCCATCAGCAGACGATCGGCCACGAATTCGATGTACTGCTGCATCAGCTTGGCGTTCATCCCGATGAGGTTCACGGGCAGGGCGTCGGTAACGAACTCCTTCTCGATCTCCACCGCATCGGTGATGATCTTCTCCACGGTCTTCTTGGGCAGCTTGTTGATCAAGTGCTTGGTGTAGAGCAGGCAGGCGAAATCGCAGTGCAGGCCCTCGTCGCGGCTGATCAGCTCGTTGCTGAAGCTGAGGCCGGGCATCAGGCCCCGTTTCTTCAACCAGAAGATGCTGCAGAAACTGCCACTGAAGAAGATGCCCTCCACGGCCGCGAAGGCCACGAGGCGTTCGGCGAAGTTGCCCTTGTCGATCCAACGCAGGGCCCAGTCGGCCTTCTTCTTCACGCAGTCCACCGTGTCGATGGCATGCAGGAGCTTGTCCTTCTCGATCGGATCCTTGATGTAGGTGTCGATCAGCAGGCTGTAGGTCTCGCTGTGGATGTTCTCCACGGCGATCTGGAAGCCGTAGAAGAAGCGGGCCTCGGTGTACTGCACCTCGTGCAGGAAGTTCTCGGCGAGGTTCTCGTTCACGATGCCGTCACTGGCGGCGAAAAAGGCGAGCACGTGCTTGATGAAGTAGCGCTCGTCGTCGTTCAGCTTGTCGCTCCAGTCGCTGAGGTCCGCCTGCAGGTCGATCTCCTCGGCGGTCCAGAAGCTGGCCTCGTGCTTCTTGTAGAACTGCCAGATATCGTTGTGCTGGATGGGGAACACCACGAAGCGGTCCTTGTTCTCCTTCAGCAACGGCTCGTTGTTGGCTTCCACGTTGGCAGGTAGGACGTCATCCAGGCTCATCTGGGTCTCGGGTCTTTGGGTCGTGGCGCTCATGGCGTTCCGGTTCGGGGAAGAGTGGGTCGTTAGGGGAAGGCCCCTTTCAGGAACAGATCGGACTTGTCGTTGGTTCCGCTGGCTTCGGGAAAGCGTTGCCGGCGGGTCACAAAGGTGGACCCCGATGTGCGGCTTGCCAAGGATGGCACGCCTTGAAGTTTCCGGAGTTTTTAACACGGCCCGGAGCCTCACGATCGGCGCGGGAGGGACATGTTCCCGATCCCTGCAAGGGAAAGATCTGCACGGCGTGTCAATAACCTCCGGACCTCGCGGCTCTAGGGCGCTATGCGGAGCCCGACCCGGGAAAATCACAACGATCGCAGGCCTTTGCGGCACCGCGCAGGTCACTTCCTGAACATTCGCGGGAGCTTGCGCAGGGAGGGTCCCTCCAAGTGCCCTTCAACTGGCCTTAACGCACAGCGAACGATCCGGGAATGTGCTCCGGGCCACCCTTCGGGGCGATCGACCCGGGCCGATCCCACAACGTGTGGATGACCTGCGTGCCCTTCACGGGAGCAGCGCCACGGTTCCGTACTGCACGTGTTCCTCGCTCAAGGGTCCGTTCCAACGCGTGGACCACGCCCTCCATATGTAGAGACCCTCGGGCGCACCTGTCCCGTCCCAGGCCGGTCCCGTTCCATGGATGCGGTGGATCTCCGCGCCCCAGCGATCGAAGAGGAGCAGTTCAAGATCGTCCGGGGCACACGTGGTGACCGCCTGGAACAGGTCGTTGATCCCATCGCCGTTGGGTGTGAACGCGTTGGGCACATGGAGCGTGCACCTGCACGGCCCCAACGCCACGGTGAACGTATCGCGTTGCACGCAGCCCGAGGCATCGCGCATCTCCAGCCAACCCGTGCCGCCTTGGCGCACGTGCGTTCCCGGCCCCGTATCACCGGTGCTCCACAGGTAGCTCACGAAGCCGGGCGGGGCCTGGAGCACGGCCTCCTCACCGATGCAGATGGTCAGGCTGTCCGGAAGTGCGTTCGACACCGGGGGACCGGGCATCACCACATGCACCGTGTCGTGGAGCGTGTCGCAGCCGAGCACCACGCGGACCGTGTACGTGCCCGAAGCCTCGACCGTGCAGGTAGGCCCGCTCGAGCCGGTTGACCACCATGTATCCGGCCCAGGGGGTGTGAACGGGTAGGTGAGCGCCAACCGCAGTTCGTCCGTGCAAGTGGTGGTGTCGGTCCATGCGATGAGGTCGATGACCGCGCGTGGGTGCATCCAATCGTTGCTCAGTGCCAAGGAGCCGTACCCCGGCGCGATGTCGACACCGTCCAGCACGAAGTCACAACCCGCACCCACCACATCGGGGGCATTCACTACGCCGAGGTATTGCGATCCATCCCAGCGGGCCAGGTAGAGGCGACCATCGAGGCCCGTCTGCATCCCACCGATGATGCTGTTGCTCTGCCCGACCATCTGGCCGGTAGCGAAGGGGTCGGCGGCGTCCAGGTCGAACTGCCAAAGCCGGTTGTAAGCACCATACTCGCTCCAATACAGGACGTGATCGTTGGGTGAGAAGCACACGCCGTACGCGGTGTTGGAGCCGTTGGGCGAAGGGTGCGTGGTATGGGTGCCGTTGCTCACCCCGCCGCTGGTTGCATCGAACGACAGCAGTTCGAGGTAGCTCGTTTGGCCCGAGTAGTCGTTCCACGTGCTGGCGATGCGGGTGCCGTCCGCGGAGATGTCCATCCAACCGAGCGCGGCCTGCGTGTCCAGCGGGTTCGAGTCCTGCACCACCCGGCCGGCGTGCGAGATCACCGGTGCGGAGATGTCTTGGCAGTCCACCAGATAGGCGTACCAGGCATCGCTGCCGAAAAGACGGGTGAGCACCCAAACATCGACGCCGTTGGTGTGGTAGGTGGCCGCCAGCTGTTCCGTGGGGTGCGTCACCAACGGGATGTTCTTCAACGTGACGTCCCCATAGCCGCCGTTCAGGCCCATATCGATCACCGACCAGGTCATGTGATCGGCCACCCCGCTCAGGCCGATCTGCGCCGGTACGGTGAAGAGGTAGTACTGCCCGGGCCCGCCGGGCATCGGCACGATGAGCACGCCCTGGCAGCTTGAAGCGTCTCCGGCCATGCCCGAGCCGTTGGGCATCACTGCACCGGTGCGGTCCAGCACATGGGTGCCTTCCGTGTAGAAGAGCAGTTGGCCCGCCTCATCCGAGATGCTCGTGCAGCCCTCGAACGACGAGATGCTTACGCCCGTAATTGCCACCGGTGCGCCGCCGGTGAACGACAGCCCGGCATCGTTGCCGAAAAGCCAGTTGGCGTGTTGCAGTTGGGCCTGCCCCGAAAGGGTCGTTACCATGGCGGCCAGTAGGCATGAGGAACATATGAGGGAGGGCGCTCTCATACCTACTTGACAGCGTCCGACGGTCAAAGGCTGCCTGGACCGGGAACCATCACCGCTTGCGCTTGGGCAGCTTCTCCCACTCGGCGTAGATCCCTTCCAGTTCGTTGTACCAGTCCTCGCCGTAGGCGCGGGTCAACGAGTTCCGGAGGAAGCGGAACACGGGCACATCCAGCTTGACGCCGCAGCTGCAGGCGGGTTCGCACACGTCCCACTGGTGGTAGTTGAGGGCATCATGGAACTTGAGCTTCTCCACGCGGATGGGGTAGAGGTGGCAGCTGATGGGCTTGTTGAAGGGGATCTTGCCTTCGCGGTGCGCCTGCTCGATGCCGCACTTCCAGATGCCGGCCTTGTCCTTCTTGGCGTAGACGCACTCCGCGAACTCCTGCACCAACGGGGTGCCCAGCTCGCCGTCGTGCGGGTCCACCACGCTGGTGGCGTGCTGCGCCTGCACCGACTTACGGCCACGGGCGGTCATGTAGGGTTCGATGGCGGCGTAGTGCTTCTCGATCAGCTTGGCCTCCTCGGCCGTCAGCGGTGCGCCGCCATCGCCCTGCTCGCAACAAGCGCCCTTGCAGGCATTGAGGTCGCAGACGAAGCGCTTCTCGAAAAGGTCCTCACTGAGGAGGGTGCCGCGGTGCTCGATCACTGGTCCACCGAAACCTCGGCGAAGGCGGATGGTTCCGCGAGGCGAAAATACGGGAGTACGGGTGCTTCGTGGCAGGTTCCGCGCAGCCAGCGAGGCCTGTTCAGCACCGGCGCGGCGCGTCCTTTCACTGAAAGTGGCATATTTGACCCAACCAACGTACCCACCATGAAACTTCGTTACGCCCTGTTCCTTTCCGGCCTTTCCCTCTGCTTGGTCCACCACGCCCAGGTCGGCGTGCTCAACTCCAACGAGATGGGCCTTCCCGGCACCAGCGTCACACTCAGTGCGGCGGCCACCGCCCTCGACCTCGACTTCGAGACCGGGGAGGGTGTGACCTGGGACTTCTCCGATCTCTCCCCCACCGGTATCCCGTTCAACAACGAGGTCCGGGTACCTTCCACCGGAGCGCATATCTCCCAGTTCCCCAGCGCCAACTTCCTGCTCTATGAAGGGGCCTTGGCTCGCTATGCATACTACAGCCGCACGCCAAGCGCCTTGGAACGTGTGGGGTCCTACTCCGCGAGCAATGGACTGCGCACCTTCTCCGACCCCCAGATCGAACTGGTATTCCCCTTGGAGATCGACGTGGTGAACTCCGATACTTGGCAGCATTCGGCCTCCTTGTTCCCGGGGACGCTCGATCTGATGTGCATCGGCACGGGGACGTTGATTCTGCCGGACATGGTACGCAACGATGTGCTTCTCCTGGAACTGGCGAACGCCACGGCCGGCACCTTGGTGGAGCAGTACCAGTGGATCGATGCCACGAACGGAATGATCCTGGTGAACCACGTGGCCGAAGGGTTCTTCGTACCGACCGCCATGACCCAGTTCGCTACGAACCTGGTCGTCGGTATCGGAGAGGAACACGAGGCCTTGGACATGCGCATCCACTCCGTGGCCGCCGATCAGCTCTTCGTCACCTATACCTCCACGGATCTGACCGACTGGACCATGACCGATGCCTCCGGGCGTCAAGTGGCCATGGGTCGGTTGCCCGCACAACCTGCAGCCGCTACTCAGGCCCTGGACGTCTCCGCACTGCCGTCGGGCATCTACGTGCTCGAGCTGCGCGATCAACGGGCGGGGACCCGCATGGCACAGCGTTTCTTCCGCGATCGGGCCAACTGACCGGACGAACCGTCGGGGACATCAACGGCGCGCTCACATCCGTT
>DASWWQ010000201.1:0-9268 GCA_036405935.1 Flavobacteriales bacterium | reverse complement strand
CCATCGACGCGGCCCTCAAGGCGAAGAAAGGCTGGGAGAGCATGGCCTTCCACGACCGCGCGGCCATCTTCCTGAAGGCCGCCGACCTGCTGGCCGGTCCGTACCGGGCGCACATCAATGCGGCCACCATGCTGGCGCAGGGCAAGAACTGCTTCCAGGCCGAGATCGATTCGGCGTGCGAACTCATCGACTTCCTGCGCTTCAACGTGCAGTACGCCCAGCAGATCTACCGCGACCAGCCCATCAGCTCGCCCGGCATCTGGAACCGTCTGGAATACCGCGCGCTGGAGGGCTTCGTCTACGCGCTGACCCCCTTCAACTTCACGGCCATCGCCGGCAACCTGCCCAGCTCGGCGGCCCTGATGGGCAACACCGTGGTATGGAAATGCGCCGACACCCAGATCTACTCCGCGCAGGTGATCATGGAGGTGTTCCGCAAGGCGGGCCTGCCCGATGGGGTGATCAACCTGATCCACGTGAGCGGACCGGTGGCCGGTGAGGTGATCTTCAAGCACCGGGATTTCGCGGGCATCCACTTCACGGGAAGCACCGCGGTGTTCCGCAGCATCTGGAAGAGCATCGGAGAGAACCTGCCCCTCTACCGCAGCTATCCCCGCATCGTGGGCGAGACGGGCGGCAAGGACTTCGTGGTCGCACACCCGAGCGCAGAGCCGGTCGCCGTGGCCACCGCGCTTTCCCGCGGCGCCTTCGAGTTCCAAGGACAGAAGTGCAGCGCCGCCAGCCGCGCCTACATCCCCGAGAGCCTGTGGCCGGCGGTGAAGAAGGAACTGCTGGCCGATCTGGCCGACATGAAGATGGGCGAACCCGGTGACTTCAAGAACTTCATCGGTGCGGTGATCGACGAGAAGAGCTTCGACAAGATCGCCGGCTACATCGATGGCCTGAAGAAGGACAAGAAGAACATCAAGATCATCGCCGGCGGCAAGTACGACAAGAGCAAGGGCTGGTTCGTGGAACCCACCGTGGCCGTGACCACCGATCCGAAGAGCACCACCATGGTGGAGGAGATCTTCGGTCCGGTGCTCACCGTGTACGTGTACCCCGACGCCAAGTGGAAGGACACCCTGACCCTGGTGGACGGCACGAGCGAGTACGCTCTCACCGGCGCCGTCTTCTCGCAGGACCGCAAGGCCTTGGCAGAGGCCTTCGACGCTTTGCGCAACAGTGCGGGCAACTTCTACATCAACGACAAGCCTACGGGCGCGGTGGTGGGTCAGCAGCCCTTCGGCGGTGCACGCGGAAGCGGTACCAACGACAAGGCCGGCAGCTACCTGAACCTGATCCGCTGGGTGAGTCCCCGTACCATCAAGGAAACGCTGGTGCCGCCCACGGACCACCGGTATCCGTTCCTGGGATAAGCCGCCAAAAAGAACGTTGCATGACACGTTCTGAATCCCTGCGATGGGTGCTCTTCGCCTTTTGCTCATCAACCTGTGCTCTTATTGGCTGTGACCGATCAGGAACGGAACGAGGCCCTCATCGCGCTGAGGGGCCATCACCGCGATCACCAAGGCCTGAGGCTGCAGCGAAAGAGTCCTACCTTTCTCCTATCGCATTCGAAGTGCTCTCCATCGCACTGGCCGGACAGGGCGATCACCCGATGGCCCCTACCCCCATTGAGTTCCATGACACCGGCATCATCGATGGTTTGAGGAAACCGGTCAGCATGACCGAACAAACCTCACTGGTCCCCAACATCCATAGGCACTTCGACGATGCGGATATCGCATACATGAAGGCCCAGGTCGCAGTTGTTCATTCTGCATTCGTTCCGGAACGCTTTGGCCGCAACACGCACATCTCAGGCAGCGAAACGCTCCAACCGTTCGATCCGCACGGCTACTGGCTTGTTGCGTCGTATCCCATTTTCAGTCGGGACAGCTCAATAGCATTGGTGACGATAGGACATCGTTGCCCAGGACCATGCGGCAGTGGGGAGAATCTCCTGCTTGTTAGTGGGAACAGAACTTGGAGCAAGACCGTCGTGAACACTTGGTTCCACTGATCCGAGCCTGTTACCAACGATCGATCGTTCGATCCGCAGCGGCCGCACACGCTCACCCGTCTGTGCCGCGTTCCAACTTCACGCCGTGAAAGAGAAGATCCTCCGATGGGTGCCCATACGCTTGCGCAACCGCTATGGTCTGGCCGCCGGTGTGCTGCTGCTCTGGATCATGCTCTTCGCGGACTATGACCTCTACACGATGCTGAAGCTGCGCCACGAGCTCAGCAGGATGCGCGACCAGCACGAGCATTTCGCGGAGGAAGTGGCCCGCACGAAGGAGCAGTTGCACCAGCTCAACAGCGATCAAGCGCTGCTGGAGAAGTTCGCGCGGGAGAAGTACCTGATGAAGCGCGACAACGAGGACGTCTTCGTGCTGGTGCCGAAGAAGGACTGAGCCTCCGTTTCAATCGTGCGGCCCATGGCCCGGTGGGGGCATCATCGGCCTTCCATCACCCGTGCGGGGCATGCCCGGTGGCAGCTCGATCTTCTCCTCGGCCACCCCTTTGAAGGCACGGAGGTTGAAGCTCACCGTCAACATGAAGTACTGCTGGAGCATGTTCGTGACCGTGCTCTGGATGTAGGTGTCGCTGACATCCCGTGTCACGCTCACATTACGCTTCAGGATATCGTAGGCCGTCAACCGCAGTTCCAAGGCATCCCCCTTCAGGAACTTGTGGGCCAGCGCGGCGTTCCAGACCAGGGCATCCTGATCGTAGTCCGAACCCAGACCCACGTACTGGTTGTAGTTCACCTCGTTCTCCAGCACCCAACCCTTCCATCCGCTCAGCGTGAGCTTTCCGGTGAGGGCGCCTTGGTAGTAGTCGTTGTTCAGCGAGGGTCGCAGTTCGCTGCGCGCCGTGTTGAAGTTGGCCGTGTAGCCGACCCGGAAGTCCACACCCTTGCTGATGTTGCTGCCCACGACCGCACCGAGGTTCCAGTTGGTGTTCCAAGTGAAGCTGATAGCCTCGTTGACGGCGCCGGGGAGGCGCTCCACACTTCCACCGCCGTTCAGGTTCAGGTTGCTCTTCAGGGCGGTCAGCGGCAGTCCGTAGTTGCTGAAGAACCGGGCGGAGAGATAGCCGTCGAGATTCATCGGCTTCGTGAGCTGTGAACCCGCGGCCAATACGGTGCCATCGGCGAGCGTACTGTCCACGGCCGGGGCATAGGTCACGTTGCTGATGCGGTCCTGCTCGGTCTGCACCATCAGCATGGCGAAGAAGGGACGCGTCTTCGAACTGTCGATGGTGTTGAAGTTCAACGAGAGCGAATGCTGGTAGCCTTGTCCCAACGACAGATCACCGGTGGTGAGCTTCAGCGGGTCGCTGTTGTCCACCACGGTCTGCAACTGCGTGATCGACGGCGTCCGCGTGTTGGTGCGGTAATTGAATCTCAGGCGGGTGTTCTTGTCGGGCCGGTACATCAACATGGCCCCGGGCAGCAGGTTGGCGAAATCCTTGTCCACCTTCACGCGGAACGGATAGGTCTGGTCGCTGTGCATCGCAGTGCCCATGGCGTCCAGTCCCAGATTGAAGCTGAGCTTGTCCTTCTTGTACTGGTAGGTGGCCCCACCGCGCAAGGTGTTGATGGTGTTGTCCGCCTGGTTGCTCAAACGCTCGTTCAGCAGTTCCCCACCGCTGTCGGGATCGATGTCGTACGTGAGTTTTTCGGCCGAGCTGATCTGCGTGGAAGGTGTCACGCTGAGCCGGAGTTGCCCGCGCTGGGAGATCGGTTCGGTGTACTCCACCTCCACCGCATGCCGTTGCGTGAGGTTGTCCCCCGAAGAACGCTGATCGAGGTCCGTGGCGGAGAGGGTATCGGTGAGGTACGCATTCTCGGCAAGCAGCCGGCCGGTGCTGTTCTGTCCGTTGAAGCTGGTGGTGAGGTTGGCGCTGATGGTGCGGCCCCTGCGCGCGAACTTGTGGCGGAAGAGCAGGGAGTTGGTGAAGTCCACACCGTCGCGGGAAGTGCGGTTATCGTTGTCCGTAGCGCTCAGTTGCAGCCCCTCCTCGTTCGTGACGCGCGAGGTGGAGAGGGCGTTGCTGTTGTTGCGCTGGAAGCTGAGGCGCGGGGTCAGAACGATGGAGTTCGCACTGTCGAAGGCGTGCTCCAGGCGGAAGTTGAAACGGTGGTTGTAGTTGACGGAGCTGCGGTCGCTGGTGCTGTTGCTGTATTGGGCGGCGGTATCGCTCAGGAAGGTGGTGCGCTCGCTCAAGTTGGTGTTCAGGCTGTTCTGCTGGTTGAAGAAGTAGCCGCCGGAGAGCTTGGTGTTCTTGCCGAACCTGTTGCTGTAGTTGAGCCCGATGGCCGTGGTGGTGTTGATCCCCGGTTGGTTGCCCACCAGCAGATCGCGCGCACCACCACCACCCCTGCGCCCTCCTCCACCGCTGCCGCCACTGCCCGAACTCGCGCTCACCAGGTCCTGCATGGAGAAGTTCTGCTGGTTGATGTTGTTCGTTTGGCCGATCAGCGAGATGCGCTCGGTGCCCCGGAACCAGTTGACCATGAGTCCGGCGGCATACCGTTCATCGGTGCCGTAGCCCAAGGAGGCCTTGCCGAAGACCCCTTGGTTGCGGCCGCTCTTGGTGGTGATGTTGATGGTCTTCTCGCGATCGCCGGTATCGAAACCGGAGAATTGCGCCTGATCGCTCTGGCGATCGAAGACCTGCACCTTGTCGATGATCTCGGCCGGCAGGTTCTTCAAGGTGAGCGCGGCATCGTCGCCGAAGAACTCCTCGCCGTCCACCAGCACCCGTTTCACCGCTTCGCCCTGGGCCTTGATGGTACCTCCGTCATTGGTGATGCCGGGCATCTTGGTCACCAGGTCCTCCGCCGTGGCATCGGGGTTCACCTTGAAGGCGGCGGCGTTGAAGATGGTGGTGTCGCCCTTCTGCTCGGCGCGCTGCATCAGGGCCACGTTGTCGAAGGCCTTCAGTTCCGTGGTGGCCGATGCCAGCAGCAGTTCCAGTCCGCTCAGGGAGCCGGTGACCTCGAGCGCACGATCCAGCCGCGCGTAGCCCACGAAGGTGCTCCGCAGACGATACCGGCCGGCGGGCACGGAAGTGAAGCGGAAGACCCCATCCAGGTCGGAGACGGCATTGCGCCGCTGCAGCGTATCGATCGCATCGATCAACACCACCGCCGCCCCGGGTAGCACGGAGCGGTCCGCTTGGTCCATCACCGTACCCGACACGCCGAAACCGTCCTGCGCTTGGGCGCTCGTAACGGCGATCGACATCCACAGGATGCAGGCCCGACCGCGCATCCGGGAGAGAGAAGCTCGCTTTTCACCGATCATCCGCGTGTTGTTCAACGGGGCATAGGACCGGAGCTGCTGGAAAAGGATCGATCATCCGGGATGGACGGTCGACCGGATCGAGGAGCGGCGCTCACCGCTCCGGATCAATGGTGATGCCCGCCAGCGCCGTGCACGTGACCATGGCTGAGTTCCTCGGCCGTGGCATCCCGCACATCGGTGATCTCCACGTCGAAGTTCAGGCGCACACCGGCCAAGGGATGGTTGCCGTCCAGCAGCACCTCATCGTTGTTCACCTCCTTCACCGTTACGATGTGGTGTTCACCGGCCTGGAACTGCATGCCGACCTCCACCTTCTGGCCACCGAACTTGTCCAGGCCCACCCGTTGCAGAAGCTCCTTGTTGAACTCCCCGTAGCCGAGCTCGGGATCCACCGCGGCCTTGAACTTGGCCCCCTTGGTCTTGCCCTCCATCTGCTGCTCCAGACCGGGCACGATCATGCCCACGCCTTGGATGTAGGCGAAGGCATCATGACCCTCGCTGCTATCGAGGATATTGCCATTGTCATCGGTCAGCGTGTAGTGGAAGCTCACCACGGAGTTGTTCTTGACGGTCATGCGGATCAGTAGCGGACGAAAGTGCCCGGCAGGGCGCAAAAGTAGCCTTCGTGCCCTCGTTCCCTCCCATAAGCAAGGCAACACCGAACTTCGCCACAATGGCGAACACGCTTTTCGACGCTTTCCCGGGCCAGGAGATGGCCGCATGGGAAGCCCTCCTGCTCAAGGAGCTCAAAGGACAGGACCCTTCAACCGTGGCGCTGCGCCTGCCGGACGGCAGCAGCATCGGGCCACTCCAGCGCACTGCTGCCGCAGCCTCCGATGATCGTCGTGGATGCAAGCGCACCCACAACAACTGGCGGGGCACCATCCCCATCGACCTGGCGCAGGAACGTGCCAACGGTCTGCTGCTGGAAGGGCTGATGGGCGGAGGGGACAGTGTGCTCCTGCAAGGCCCTGCGGCGAATGTACCTGCGGCATTGAAGGATGTGTTCCTCGCGGCCATCGATGTGCAGATCGAACAAGGCGGAGTGGATGTATTGAAGTGGCTGTTGCATGAGGCCCAGCGGCAGGCCGTGCCCGCGAGCGAATTGAGCCTGTGCGCGGGCCTTCCGCTCGATGCCCCCTTGGACGATCTTCAGGACCTGGTGTCCGGTCATCCCCGTGTCCGGTTGTTCAACATCGCTGGGAACGATCTGGCATCGTCGCTGGACCAAGGGCGTGCACTGTTGCAACGTCTGACCTCGGCCGGCTGGACCGTGGATGAGGCCACCGCACGCATCCAGTTCACCCTGCGCCTCGGCGACGATCTCTTCGTTGAAGCGGCACGCGTACGCGCCTTGCGCGAGGCCTGGGCCACGGTGATCAGCAGCCTCTCCCCCACGCACGCCTGCAGCGTGAACACCTGGGTCCAATGCATCTGCACCTATCCGAACGATCCCTCGGTCACGCACACGAACGTCATCCGCGCCACGCTACAGGCGGTCTCCGCCATCACCGGTGGATGCGATGGACTCACCATCCCGGCGCCCGTGCTTCCCGAGGGTGAGGCGCTCGCGCGGCGCGTGGCCCGCAACATCCACAACCTGCTGCGCGATGAGAGCTTCCTGGGACGCGTGGCCGATCCGCTCGGAGGCAGTTACACCGTGGAGCAATTGACCTCGACGTTGGCAAGTGCGCCGACCGAAAGGGAAAGCGCTGACCAGCCAAGGGCCAATGGCCAAAAGCCAGCAGCCGGCATTCCCAACCGCGAAGAGATCCCCCTGAAGTCCTTCTACACCGCACTCGACACGGCGCACCTCGAGCATCTCCGTTTCGGTGCGGGGGCTCCCCCCTACCTGCGCGGGCCGTACGCCAGCATGTACGCCATCCGTCCGTGGACCATCCGTCAGTACGCGGGTTTCAGCACGGCCGAAGCGAGCAACGCCTTCTATCGCCGCAACCTGGCTGCGGGACAGATGGGGTTGAGCGTGGCCTTCGACCTGGCCACCCACCGCGGCTACGACAGCGATCACGCCCGGGTGACCGGCGATGTGGGCAAGGCCGGGGTGGCCATCAGCAGCGTGGAGGACATGAAGATCCTCTTCGACAGCATCCCCTTGGACAAGATGAGCGTGAGCATGACCATGAACGGCGCCGTGCTGCCCATCATGGCCTTCTTCATCGTGGCGGCGGAGGAACAGGGTGTAGCGCCGGAGCAGTTGCAGGGCACCATCCAGAACGACATCCTCAAGGAGTTCATGGTGCGCAACACCTACATCTATCCGCCGGGGCCCAGCATGCGCATCGTGGGCGACATCTTCAACTATTGCGCGAAGCGGATGCCCAAGTTCAACAGCATCAGCATCAGCGGCTACCACATGCACGAGGCCGGTGCCCCCGCCGACCTGGAGCTGGCCTACACCCTCGCCGACGGCATCGAGTACGTGCGCACCGGCATGGCCGCCGGCATGAGCGTGGACGAATTCGCGCCGCGCCTCAGCTTCTTCTGGGGCATCGGCATGGACCTCTTCATGGAGGTGGCCAAGTTGCGCGCGGGCCGGTTGCTCTGGGCGAAGTTGCTCCACGGCATCGGAGCGAAGGACAAGAAGAGCCTCGCCCTGCGCACGCACTGCCAGACGAGCGGATGGAGCCTCACCGCGCAGGACCCGTTCAACAACATCGCGCGCACCACGGTGGAAGCCCTGGCCGCAGCGCTCGGCGGCACACAGAGCCTGCATACGAATTCGTTGGACGAGGCCATCGCCCTGCCCACGGACTTCAGTGCCAAGATCGCGCGCGACACTCAACTCTACCTGCAGAAGAACAGCGGCATCACCCGCTTCATCGATCCGCTCGGCGGCAGCCACTACCTGGAAAGCCTCACGCACGAGCTGGTACACAAGGCCTGGGCTCGCATCCAGGAGGTCGAAGAGCTCGGCGGCATGAGCAAGGCCATCGAGACCGGTCTACCGAAGATGCGCATCGAGGAAGCCGCCGCAAAACGCCAGGCCCGCATCGACACCGGCAAGGACCGCATCATCGGCGTGAACGCCTTCGTAACGGAGGACGAAACGAAGATGGACCTGCTCGAAGTGGACAACACGGCGGTGCGGGAGTCGCAGATAGCGCGGTTGAAGAAGATCCGTACGGGCCGGGACGAAGAGGCGGTTCAAGCAGCGTTAAGGGCGTTGACGAATGCGGCTCAAGGTCCAAGGTCTTTGGTCCAAGGTCCATGGCCTGATGCCGATCCCGCATCAGACCTTGGACCAAAACCCGACAACCTGCTCGCCCTCGCGGTCACCGCAGCCCGACACCGGGCCACCTTGGGCGAGATCAGCGACGCACTCGAGAAGGCCTTCGGCCGTTACAGCGCCACCATCCGCAGCATCAGCGGCATCTATTCAGCGGAAAGCATGCAGGACCCGGAGATGAAGGAGGCCATGCGCCTCGCCGATGAATTCGCCAAGCAGGAAGGCCGCCGTCCGCGGATCCTGGTGGCCAAGATGGGTCAGGACGGTCACGACCGCGGCGCCAAGGTGATCGCCACCAGCTTCGCCGACATCGGCTTCGACGTGGACATCGGTCCGCTGTTCCAGACGCCGCAGGAAGTGGCCAAGCAGGCCATCGAGAACGACGTGCATGTGCTCGGCATCAGCAGCCTGGCCGGTGGCCACAAGACCTTGGTGCCCGAGGTGATCAAGGAGCTGCGCGAGACCTGGAACCGACCGGACATCCTGGTGGTGGCAGGCGGTGTGATCCCGCCCGACCACTACGACTTCCTGAAACACGCCGGCTGCTTCGATGTATACGGGCCGGGTACGAAGATCCCGAAGGCGGCGAAGGGGATCATCGAGCGATTGATGCGGCGCTGATCCGCAGTGCACTTACCGTTCAGCTACGCACCTGTACCGTCGACCCCGAGGGTCGACACACTCCTGAACATGCCCGCCG
>DASWWQ010000200.1:0-48297 GCA_036405935.1 Flavobacteriales bacterium | reverse complement strand
AACGCACCGGTCGCCCAGTTGAACGGTACGGTGACCAACGCGAACGGCGGCACCTGGTCCGGCGGCAACGGCACCTTCTCGCCCTCGAACAACGTGTTCAGTCCCACCTACACGCCAACGCCCGCCGAACGTGCTGCCGGTTCCGTGACGCTGACATTGACCACCACGGGTAACGGCAACTGCCTTGCGGCGAGCGATGCGGTGACGATCACCATCACGCCGGCCCCGACGGTGAATGCCGGTGCGGACGCCACGGTCTGTGCGAACGCCGCACAAGTGACCTTGAACGGCGCCTTCACGGTGGCCACAGGTGCCGTATGGTCCGGTGGTGCCGGAACCTACGATCCGAACAACACCACACTGAACGCGACCTACACGCCTTCGCTGGCCGAGATCTCGGCGGGCACCTTCACGCTGACGCTCACCACCACGGGCAACGGTCTCTGCAATGCGGTGACCGATGCGATGACCGTGACGGTGACGCCGGCTCCTGTGGTCTCCGCCGGTCCGGACCAAACGAACTGCGCGAGCGACCTCTCCGTGCAATTGGCGGGCTCCGTCACGGGTACCGCCACCACGGGCCTCTGGAGCACTTCGGGCACGGGCAGCTTCTCGCCCTCGCCCTCCGCGCTGAACGCGACGTACATCGCCAGCACCGCGGATTCCTTGGCGGGCGGGGTCACGCTCACGTTGAGCAGCACGGGCAATGCACTGTGCGCCACGGTGAGCGATGCGATGCAGTTCATCATCCTGCCGAGCGCTGTGGCCAATGCAGGTGCCGACCAGACCATCTGCGGCACGGGCACCTCCATCCAGCTGAACGGCTCGATCACCGGCAACGCCACGCAAGGGCAATGGACCACCACGGGTGCAGGTACCTTCCTGCCCGGTCCGGCCGCGGCCAACGCGCAATACGTTCTGGCCGAGGGTGATCGCACCGCCGGCACCTTGACCTTCACCTGGAGCGTGAACAGCTGCGACAACGCGATGGACCAGATGGTGCTGACCGTGGTGCCACCTTCGCAAGTGAACGCCGGTCCCGATCAGGTGGCCTGCGCGAATGCCCTGGACATCCTGGTGAACGGCCAGGTGAGCGGTGCCTCGACCACGGGTAAATGGACCACCCTGGGTACCGGAACCTTCACCAATGCACCGAATGTCCTCGCGAACATCTACCATGCCTCCGCGGGCGACTCGCTCGCCGGTGGCGTGTACCTGGTGCTGACGAGCACGGGCACCGGCATGTGCCCGCCCACCTCCGACACGCTGTACGTGCAGATCCTGCCGAACGCCACGGTGAACGCCGGTGCCGACCTGACCTTCTGTGCCAACAACGCCGATGTGCAACTGACGGGCACGCTCACGGGCGATGTGACGAGCACGGTGTGGAGCACGAACGGCACGGGCACCTTCCTGCCGAATGCCAACGCGCTGCAGGTGAGCTACATCCCCAGCGCGGTGGATACGGCCCTGCACAACATCACATTGACCCTGTCCGCGATCGGTAGTTGCAACAACGCCACCGATGCGATGCAGCTCACGCTGACGCCGGCACCGTACGTGAATGCCGGTCCGGACCAGACCTACTGCAACCTCGTTGACCAGTTCACGCTGAGCGGTACCATCAGCGGCGTGACGAACACGGGCTTCTGGAGCACCACCGGCAGTGGCACCTTCGTGAACCCCGCCGCCCTGACCACCACTTACATGGCCAGTCCGGCGGACGTGGCTTCGGGTGAGATCGAGATCTACCTGACCTCGTTGAACAACGGCACCTGCAACTCCGTGAACGATCGTATGACGATCTACCTCAGCGACGGGGTGATCGTGAACGCCGGCCCGGATCAGACGGTGTGCTCGGTGGCTTCCAGTGCGCAGCTCTCGGGCAGCATCCAGAACGGATCGCCCAACGGCGTGTGGACCACCTCGGGCAACGGTACGTTCAGTCCTTCGCCCTCCGCGCTGAACGCCCAATACCTCTTCACCTCGGATGATGTGGCCAACGGAACGGTGGTGCTCACGCTGTCCTCCGTGGCCAGCGGTAGCTGCCCGGCCACACAGGACCAGGTGACGCTCACCTTCGGCAACTCGAGCTTCGCCTACGCCGGTGCCGACGCCACGGTGTGCGCCAACGATCCGCATGTGGACCTGAACGGCCAGTTCAGTGGCGGTGCGGTCGGTAGCGTGTGGTCCTCGTCGGGTAGCGGTTACTTCAGCAACACGGCGGATCCCGCGGCCTCCTATACGATGAGCCCGGCCGACATCAATGCCGGTTCCGTTCAGCTCACGCTGACCACCGTGACCAGTGGCACCTGTGCGGCCGTGACCGATGTGATGACCCTGACCGCTACGCCGGTTCCGACCCTGAACGTGGGTGCCGACCGGGTGGTGTGCACGGCCGAACCGGTGCAGTTGAACGCCAACGTATCGCATGCGCAAGGGGTCAGCTGGACCACCTCGGGCACGGGCACCTTCCTCGACAACGGCGCGCTGGTGACCTTGTACTACCCCAGTGTTTCCGACAGCATATCGGGAAGCGTGGAACTGGTGGCCATCACGAACGGCAGCGGTCCTTGCAGCAGTGTTTCCGATGCGCTGACGATCACCTTCGGTGGTGGGCTCTCCGCAGAGGCCGGCCCGGATGTCACAGCCTGCAGCACGGATGGTGCGATCGCCCTGCAAGCGCAGCTCAACGGCAGCACCACCGGGGTGTGGACCACCTCGGGTACGGGAACGTTCAGTCCCTCCGCCACCGCGCTCAACGCCACCTATCAACCGGGCCCGGCCGACTTCATCATCGGTCAGATCAACCTGATGATCGCCACCACGAACAACCTGGGTTGTCCTGCGGGAAAGGATACCCTGGTGGTGACCTATCATCTGCCCCCTACCGTGAACGCCGGTGCCGATGTGCTGCTCTGCAACGGCATCGAAGCGGTGCAGCTCAACGGCAACGTGCAGCATGGCGCGGCCCTGTCCTGGACCACCGCAGGCACGGGCACTTTCAGCCCTGCTGCGGACATCGATGTCTGCGCCTCGGGTGAGAGCGTGCAGCTTGCAGGTGCCATCACCGGTCCCGGTGGTGGGGTTTGGAGCACGAACGGTACGGGCACTTTCACGCCCGATGCCAACACGCTGAACGCCATCTATGTGCCGAGCACCACGGACCTCGTGTTCCCGCAATTGCAGTTCACGCTGACCACCACGGACAACCAGGGATGCCCTCCGCATTCCGATCTGATGCTGCTCAACCTGCATCGCCTGCCGATGGCCAATGCGGGCCCCGACCAGAGCGTGTGCAACGCCAACCTGGAACTGGCCCTCACCGGCACCGTGGTGAACGCCACGGGCGGCATGTGGAGCACCAACGGCACGGGCACCTTCCTGCCGGACGCCAACACGCTCGCAGCGCAGTACCAACCCTCGCCCACCGATCCGCTGGCGGGCACTATCCAACTGGTGCTCACCACCACGGGTAGCGACTTCTGCCCGGCCACCTCGGACACCGCCGTGATCAGCTTCAGCAATCCGATGCAGCCGGACTTCACCATGAGCGGCTTCTGTGCGGGATCGCCCACGCAGTTCGCGGACAACAGCATCACGGGTGGAGCCACCGTGCTGGCGTGGAACTGGAGCTTCAGCGATGGCACCACGGCCTCCGGGCAGCAGGTCGGGCATGTGTTCACCACGGCCGGACAACACCAGGCCGTGCTCACGATCATCGGCATGAACGGCTGCACGTCCACCGTGGCGCATGACCTCACGGTAGTGGACGCGCCAGTGGCGGGCTTCACCGCCGAAGGCAGCTTCCTGATGAACGAGACGATGACCTTCACCGATACCTCGAGCGGTGCCACCGGGTGGAACTGGACCTTCGGCGATGGCATCGGTGCATCGAACAGCCCGTCGCCCGAATACACCTACACGGAGGATGGCCGCTACATGGTGGTGCAGACCGTAACGAACGACCTGGGCTGCATGGCCAAGGACTCCATGGTGGTGATCATCGACTTCAACGCGATCCTGCCGCCGAAACTGCCCAACGCCTTCAGTCCGAACGGCGATGGTGTGAACGACGTGTTCTACGTGCGCGGTGGTCCCTTCGCCGAGATGCACCTGGTGATCTACAACGGTTGGGGCGAGATCATCTTCGAGACCGAGGATCCCGAGTTCGGCTGGGACGGCAAGTACAAGGGCGTGCCCGAGATGAACGGGGTCTACACCTACACCGTCCGCGCCAAGACCATCAACGGGGATGAGCATGTGCGCCCCGGTAAAGTGACCCTGATCCGTTGATCCGCAAGAACATGAAGACCATGAGCAAGAAACTCTCCCTGGCCCTTTTGGCCATCGCTCCCCTGGCCCTTCGTGCGCAGGATGCGCACCTGGCGCAGTACGATGCGGCGGCGCTGCTGCTGAATCCGGCGCTCACGGGCATGTACGAGCATTCGGACTTCCGGCTGAGCAGCAACGTGCGCAGCCAGTGGAACCGCATCTCGAACAACTTCCTGACCACGGCCTTCGCCTATGACATGAACATGGACGGGCAATGGGGCGTGGGGGCCTACATGAGCAACTACGATCAGGCGAGCATGATGAAGACCTTCGAGGTGGGGGCTTCGGGCGCCTACAACGTATCGGGCAAGGGTGCCAAGCATACGTTGTCGGTGGGTGCGCGGGCCGGTATCGTGTACAAGAAGGTGAACGACGCGAACTTCCTGTACGATGCCCAGTACAACGGTTCCTACTTCGACAACGACCTGCCCACGGGGGAAACGGTGCAGAAGCGCCAGCGCCTGATGCCCGAGGTGGGTCTGGGAATGGCCTACCGTTCCATCGACCTGAAGAAGCAGGTGAACCCGTTCTTCAACTTCGGGGTGTTCCACATCACGCGTCCGGACGAATCGATCTTCCGCACGGAGAAGCTGCCCCTGCCCATGCGGTGGTCGGTGAACGGTGGTGCTTCCATCACGGTGAACGATGATGTGCGGGTGACCCCCATGGCCCTCTACATGGTGCAGGGCAAGAACCAGGAGATCAACCTGGGCCTGCTCGGCGAGGTGAACGTGGGCACATCGGCCTACAAGGTGATCGGCGGTGGTGGCTACCGTTTCGGTGATGCGGTGATCGCGCAGGCGGGGTTGAAGCACCGCAACAACATCTTCCGCGTGAGCTACGACATCAACGTATCCCCGCTGAGCGAGTTCACGCACAACATGGGGGCCTTCGAATTCTCGGTGATCTATTGCGGCACGCACTCCGGCAAGGACCGCCGGGTGCGGAGCGGATCGTTCTGAATGCGCCGTAGCCGGACGATCCTGAGCAGAACGAAGAAAGGGACCCGCGGGTCCCTTTCTTCGTTCGATGGATCCGGTGATCAGCCCTTGAGGGCCTCGGCACCGCCCACGATCTCGAGGATCTCGTTGGTGATCGCCGCTTGACGGGCCTTGTTGTAGGTCAGCTTCAGGCCTTTCAGCAGGCTGTCGGCGTTGTCGGTTGCCTTGTGCATGGCGGTCATGCGCGCGCCGTGCTCGGCGGCGTTGCTGTCCAGCACGGCCTTGTACAACTGGATCTTCAGGCTCTTCGGGATGATCTGCTCCACGATGGTGGCCCGGTCGGGCTCCATGATGTAGTCGACGCTCTTCGAGGCCTTGTTGTCGGCCTGCGCAGGAGGCACCACGGGAAGGTAGGGCTCCTCGGTGACGATCTGCACGGCGGCGTTCTTGAACTTGTTGTAGACCAAGCGCACCTCGTCGTACGTACCGTCGGCGAACCGGGCCATGATCAGCTCGGCCACGGGGGCCACCTTTTCGAAGCTCAGGCCATCATAGACGCTGGCCAGGTCGGCGGGTAGCGCGGGGCTGAAGTGCTTGGTGCGGCGGTAGGCGTCCAGCGCTTTCTTACCCACGGGGAGCACCGTCACGTTGATGCCTTGGGCCTCGAGCACCTCGGTGCTGCGGCGGATGGTGCGGAACACCTGCGTGTTGAAGGCGCCGGCCAATCCGCGGTTGCTCACCACGGCCACCAGCAGCACGTTCTTCACGATGCGTTGCTGGCTGTACTTGCCCTCGCTGCTGTCGAGCGATGCGCTCACGTTGCTGAGGATGGCCTGCAGCTTCTCGGCGTAGGGGCGCATGCGCACGATGGCATCCTGGGCGCGACGCAGCTTGGCCGCGCTCACCATCTTCATGGCGGCGGTGATCTGCTTCGTGCTGTTGACCGAAACGATACGGCTGCGGACTTCCTTCAGGCTGGGCATCGCGGCTGCGTGCTGTTTGTTCCCCTCTCCTTGGGAGAGGGGTTAGGGGTGAGGTGGATCAGTTCGCGTGGCTCTTGGCGAGGTCGGCACCGACCTTCTCGAGCACCGCGGTGATCTGGTCGTTGAACTCACCGCGCTTCAGGGCGGCAAGGGTGTCGCTGTGCTTGTTGCGGAGCACGGTGAGGAACTCGGCCTCGAACTGCTTCACGTTCTTCACGGCCACCTTGCCCAGCAGACCCTTGGTGCCGAGGTAGATGATGGCGATCTGCTCCTCCACACGCATGGGGCTGTTCTGGCCCTGCTTCAGGATCTCCACGTTCCGGGCACCCTTGTCCAGCACCGCTTTCGTGGCGGCGTCGAGGTCGGAGCCGAACTTCGAGAAGGCCTCCAGTTCGCGGTAGGCGGCCTGGTCGAGCTTCAGCGTACCGGCCACCTTCTTCATGGACTTGATCTGGGCGTTACCACCCACGCGGCTCACGCTGATACCCACGTTGATGGCGGGGCGCACACCCGAAAGGAACAGGTTGCTTTCCAGGAAGATCTGTCCATCGGTGATGGAGATCACGTTCGTGGGGATGTAGGCGGATACGTCACCGGCCTGGGTTTCGATGATGGGCAGGGCGGTCAAGGAACCACCGCCCTTCACCTTGCCCTTCAGGGAGGCGGGCAGGTCGTTCATCTGTTCGGCCACGCTCTGGTCGGCGGTCACCTTGGCGGCGCGCTCCAGCAGGCGGCTGTGCAGGTAGAACACGTCACCGGGGTAGGCTTCGCGTCCGGGCGGACGACGCAGCAGCAGCGACACCTCGCGATAGGCCACGGCCTGTTTCGAGAGATCATCGTACACGATCAACGCAGGACGACCGGTATCGCGGAAATATTCACCGATGGCCGCACCGGTGAAGGGCGCGTAGAACTGCATGGGAGCGGGGTCGCTGGCGTTGGCGGCCACCACCGTGGTGTAGGCCATGGCGCCGGCCTCCTCCAGCACCTTCACCGTGCCGGCCACCGTGGAACCCTTCTGTCCGACGGCCACATAGATGCAGTAAACGGGTTTGCCCGCTTCGAAGAACTCCTTCTGGTTGATGATGGTATCGATGGCCACCGTGCTCTTGCCGGTCTGGCGGTCACCGATGATCAGTTCGCGCTGCCCACGGCCGACGGGGATCATGGCATCGATGGCCTTGATGCCCGTTTGCAGCGGCTCCTTCACGGGCTCGCGGTAGATGACACCGGGGGCTTTGCGCTCGATGGGCATCTCGAAGGTTTCGCCGGTGATGGGGCCCTTGCCATCGATGGGTTCGCCGAGGGTGTTCACCACGCGACCCACCATGCCTTCGCCCACGTTCACGCTGGCGATGCGTTTGGTGCGCTTCACGGTGTCGCCCTCCTTGATGCCGACGCTGGGACCGAGCAGCACGGCGCCCACGTTGTCCTCCTCGAGGTTCAGCACGATACCGCGCAGGCCGCTCTTGAATTCGATGAGCTCACCGCTCTGCACACCTTGCAGGCCGTAGATGCGGGCGATACCGTCACCCACTTGGAGCACGGTTCCGACTTCCTCCAACTCGGCCTCCGAGCGGAAACCGGCGAGTTCTTGTTTGAGGATCGCCGAGACTTCGGCGGGGTTCACTTGGGCCATGTTTCATCCGCCGTAGCCTCGGCGGAGGAGGGTTCTTTGAGATTCAGATCTCGGGGATGTAAGGGTTCTCGGAGAATTTGCGGCGCAGGTCGTGCAGGCGGCGGACCACACTGCCATCGAACTGCTCGTCACCCACACGGATGATGAGGCCGCCAATGAGCTCAGGGTCCACCTTCTCCGTGATCTCGATGGACTTTCCGGGGTACTTGTCGGTGACCAGCGCCTGCACCTGCTGGCGAGCGCTATCGGCCAAGGGTACGGCACTGGTGACCTCGGCGCTGACGATACCGGCATCCGCCTTGAACAGATCCGAGAAGGCCAAGGCCACTTCGGGCAGTAGGGCTTCCCGGCCTTTGCGTACCATGATATCCATGAAGCGCAGGCTCAGTTCACCCACTTGGCCGGCGAAGACGCGCTTGAGGATGGCGGATTTGGTATCGGCCTTCACCACCGGGCTTTTCAGCAGCATGCGGAGGTCCGCGCTGGCGGCCGCTGTGGAGGCTACCGTGCGCATGTCGTCACGCACACCGTTCAACGCGCCTTGGTCCTTGGCCAGGGCGAAGACGGAACGGGCGTAGCGGTAGGCGACGGGGGAGGCGATCATGACTTACGCAGATCGGCTTCGTTCATCACCTTATCCACCAAGGACTTCTGCGCGGCGGGGTCACCGAGCTTCTCCCGAAGGATACGTTCGGCCACCTGGATGCTCAGTTCGGCCACCTGGTTCTTCATCTCGGTGATGGCGGCGTTCTTCTCGTTGCGGATGTCCTCGCGGGCACGGGCCAGGAGGGCATCGCCTTGGGCCTTGGCCGTGGCCTTCGCCTCGCTGATCTCGCGGTCGCGGATATCGCGGGCCTCCTTCAGCATCAACTCACGCTCTTCGCGGGCCTGCTGCATCAGCTCCTCGTTGCGGGCCATCATGCTGGCGTTCTCCTCGCGGGCCCGTTTGGCCTCGTTGAGCGCGTCGGCGATGGAGGCCTCGCGCTCCTTCAGCCCATTGAGGATGGGCTTCCAGGCGAACTTGGCCAGGATGAAGAGCACCGCCAGGAACGACAGTGTCATCCAGAAGATGAGCCCGAAGGAAGGCTCTACGAGACTAGCGAGCAGCATGGGCGTGCGTGATCAGGATTGATGAACTTGACAACGGCCGGGACGAGGTCCCGCTCGATCACTTCAGCACCACCAGCAGACCCACCACCATGGCGAAGAAGGCGGCACCTTCCACGAGAGCGGCGGTCAGGATCATGTTGGAGCGCAGGTCGTTGATGGCCTCCGGTTGGCGGGCCATGGCCTGAACAGCGTCACCGCCGATGCGGCCGATACCCACACCCGCACCGAGAGCGGCGAGGCCAGCACCCAAAGCAGCGATACCGTAGCCAGTGCCGAGGTCGAGGAGAACAGAAAGGAACATGTGATCGTGTTGTTTGAGGAAGTTCAGGTCAGTGATGGTGTGGCTCCTCCACCGCCGCCCCGATGTACATGGCGGACAGGAAGGTGAACACGTAGGCTTGGATGAAGGCCACGAGCAGCTCGAGCATGCTCATGAAGATGGTGAAGGCCAGCGAGCCGATGGCCACACCGATGCCGGCGCCGGTGCTGGTCTCGCCGAACACGAAGATCAGGCTGAAGAAGCTCAGGATGATGATGTGGCCGGCCGTCACGTTGGCGAACAACCGGATCATCAGCACGAAGGGGCGGAGGAAGAGGCCCAGGATCTCGATCGGCGTGATGATGAAGATCTTCAGGACCACCGGCACACCGGGCATCCAAAGCGTATGGCCCCAGAAATGGGCGTTGGAACTCACCGTCACGATCACGAAGGTGATGGTGGCCAGCACCAGCGTCACCGCGATGTTGCCCGTGAGGTTGGCCCCGCCGGGGAAGAAGGGCACCAGGCCCATCAGGTTGTTCAGGAAGATGAAGAAGAAGGCCGTGAGCAGGTACGGCATGTACTTCATGTACTTCTTCTCGCCGATGGCGCTCTTGGCCACATCATCACGGACGAAGAGGATGATGGGCTCGATCAGGTTCTGCAGACCCGTGGGGGCCTGTCCGGCGCGACGGGTGTAGGCGCGGGCCACACTGATGAAGATGAGCAGCAGCACGGCGATGCTCACGAACATGCTCATCACGTTCTTGGTGATGCTGATGTCCCAGGTCGCTTGGGTGAGTTCCTCGTTCACCGTGGCATGGTGCACGTCGGTGCCGTCGGGGTCGTTCACCGCCACCACCGTGCCATCGTGCAGCATGTAGCCACCGTAGGTCTTGTGGCCGTGTTCGAAACGGGCGCTGCTGAACACCGACAGGCCGCGGTCCTTGTTGTAGAGGATCACCGGGAGGGGCAGGCTCGTGTGGCCCCAGAGGTGCCAACCGTGCTCATCCCCGATGTGGTCCAGGATCAGCTTGCCGGCGTCGAACTTGCTTTTGTGGGCGGCCTCCTCGGCGATCAGTCCCGGCGCATCGGAGTCGGACTCCATGGCATGCACGATGGCCGTGTCCACCACGTTCGCATGATCACCCGTGTGCTCCGCATGCTGTGCCGTGACCGAGCCCGCAAAAAGGGTGACGATCGAGAGGAAAGCCGCGCGGATCAAGGGTTTCAAGGCCATGGCGTGGGGTCGCCCCCTGTTTTCGGGCGCAAATGTAGCCATCGCCGTCATACGACGATGCGATCAATTTCCAGGACGTGTTCCCCGGAAGAGGAAATACAGGGCCATCGCGATCGAACCCAGCGACAGAACGATGGTGAACACGGGGAACCCCCATCCCGTGCGCTGGTCGATCCACCAACCGCCATAGGTGCCCAGACCGATGATGGCGGCCATCTGGAAGCCCATCCCGCTGTAGTGCAGGTAGCTCTTGGCCATGCGGTTGCGCCGTTCGCGCGGGCTTTCCGGGGTGGCGCTCATGGGCGGGGGCTTTTCCGGGTCATGGACCGAACGGTGGAAAAGCCCAGGAAGGCCAGGTACATCACGGCGAAGGTGAGGGCCAAGGGCAGGGCGCGTTCCGCAGGCATCGTGAACAGGATGAGCACGATGAGCATCAGGGAAAGCAACATCTTCAGCACGAGTCCCAGCATGAAGCGGTTCACGAAGCCTTTGGGGTCGCTGAGCAGCAAGGGTTCCTGCCAGAGATGCAGGAAGAGGGTGATGCCGGTGAGGTAGGCCCCTGCGGCGGCGTAGTGCCACGAGAAGGGGACCTCCAAGGCACGGAGCACGAAGAAGGTGGTGGCGATACCGAAGCAGCCGAAGGCCAGGACCGGCAATACCGGTGAGGACCGGCGGTCGGTGCTCATACGATCCGGGTACAAGAGGGCCTAGCGGGCGGCTTGGGCCGGTTCAGCGGTACGGGGAGCGTTCGCCGCAGTGCTCAATCGCATGGGGTCCATCTCCTTCACCACACCGCCACCCATGCTGCAATTACCGGTGAAGACCGCGCCGGGTTCGATCGCGAGCTTCTTGGTGTTGATGTCGCCGGTGAGCTTGGCCGTGGCCTTCAGGCTCAGCAGGTCCTGGCAGTTGATCTTGCCGTTCACCGTGCCCTCGATGTCACTGCTCTGGCAGGTCACATCCCCCTCCACCAGGCCGCTGGCACCCACGATCAGGCGGCCGCGCACGTTGATGGTGCCCTTCACGCGGCCATCGATACGGATGTTGCTATCGGACCGGACCTCGCCCTCGATGGACGTTCCTTCCATGATGCTGTTGATCTTGCCGGGGTTCACCGGTTCAGCGGGCTTGTTCATGGTTCCTGGGAAGGGATTTGTGCCGGAACGCTCCGGCGGCTTGCGGGGGTTGAGGTACAAATGTAAGGTCGGGGCCCCAACGGACTACTTGGCGTTCAAGTAGTTCGCACTGAAGAAATTGACGTAGGCGTCCAGGTCCTTGCTGGTGTAGAATTGCTGGTAGTTGCCCTTGCTGATGGGGAAGAGCGGGAAGTTGCGGTCGTTGATGCCTTGGAGCATCTCGCCGTTGGCCAGGAAGGCATCGTAGTAGGCCATGGCCTTGGCCTTCGTATCGAACAGGCGGATCATGATCACTTGGTTCTCCGCATCGAACACGCTGGTCTTGATCTCGAACGGGGTGGTGCGGAAGTGCGCCGTGTTGAAGTCGCTGATCTTCGCCGTGGCCTGGGTGATCTGTCCGGCGCTGTTGGGGTAGAGCAGCACCACGTAATGTTCACCCGCATCGGGCGCAAAGGAAGGGCCTGAACGCTGGGGGGCCTGCTGCTGCAGGCCTTGGCGATCCAGGTTGGCCAGGATGTCCACCGCGGCCTTGGCCTCGTCCGTACCGGGGAAGGTGGTGACCACGGCGTTGAGGGCGTTGCGGAAGGCGGTCATCTCGTGCAGGCCGCCCACGGCCATGGCCTTCAGCAGATGGTATTTGGCCAGCAGGTGGTTGTCGGGCTGGGTGGTGATCACCTCCTCGGCACCGGTGATCACGGGCACATAGGAGCCGTCGCGGAAGCGCTGGTAGAGCTGCTCGTAAGCGGCCACCTCGGCCTGGTGCCGCACCTCATCGGCCTGCAACTGATCCGGGTTGCGTACCAAGCGGGCGAACTCGCTGTCCGGCCAGCGTTCCAGGATGATGTTGGCGTAGGCTTGGGAGCTCGACCCACCGAAGTCCATGAAGTTGCCGCTCTTCTCCTTCTGGAGGTAGATGCGGTACATCTGGTAATGGGCTTCGGGCGTGTAGCGGCAATCGTCGAAGCGGTTGTTGAGCACCTCGAAGCTCTCGATGGCGTTGTCGGTGTCCTTCAGCTTCTCCTTGTAGATCATGCCCGAGAGGTAGAGCGCTTCGCAGACCCGCTCGTTGCTGGCCTGTAGTGAAGCGCTGTCCCTAGGGATGTCCTTCAGGTAGCTCTCGGGCTTCTTCCACTCGGGCTCGTCGCCGTCCTTGGAGGCCACGGGCGCATCGGGATCCACCTCCGGATCCCCTTCGGTGAGGTCGAGTACGGCACCGCCGCTCTTGTCCTTGCGGCGCCAGTTGTCCTCATTGGGGCGGTTGCCCCATTTCTTCTTGAATTCGGCCGTCCCCCTGGCGATCTGCATGGGGTTGTAGAAATACCAGGCTCCGGCATCCCCTCCTCCACCACCGCCGGGTACTGGGGCGGGCAGGGCAGGGGGAAGCTCCCGGGCTTCGGCCTCTGCGGCTTCGCGGGCATCCTCCTCCTCCTGACGGTCCCGGATCAAGCGGCGCACCCGGCGTTCCTGCTCGTCGGTATCCAGTGCGGCGAAGGCCTGGAGGCTGTCCTCCCGGGCGATGATGTTCAGTTGCTCCACGAGGTCGCCCAGCACCTCGGCGCGTACGGTCACCTCCTCGTAGCGCGTATGCTCCGGGGCCATGAGCGTGGCCGTGCTATCGTAGTAGAGCTGGGCGTCGGGGTACTGTTTGTCGTCGAAGTAGAGGTCGGCCAGCTTCAGGAAGCTCTTCGCCTTCTGACGCGTATCCACGGTACTGGCCATGGTGCTGGCGCGCAGTTGCACGATGGCGCTCGAATCCTTGTTCTCCTTCAGGTCCAGCTCCGCCAACGCGTAGTGGATCATATCGAAATGGTCGCGGTGCTTGTCGTCGCGCAGCATGCGGTTCAGCTTCTGGCGGATGCCCTTGCTGTTCCCTCGGTCCAAGGCCAAGGCCTGGAAGATCTGGGCATGGAACCCGATCTCGTAGGGCGGGTTCATGCGGGCCACGCGGCCATACTGCTCGATGGCGCGATCCTCCTGCCCCTTCAACTGGTACAGCTGGGCCAGGATGAAGGACCAACGCACCTTGTCCTTCTTGCGTTCGGCGATCTGCACGGCGCGTTCGAGGTTCACGATGCCGTCGTCCACCTTGCCGCGGTGGAGGTCCAGGTCGGCCTGGATGGCGCTGAGCTCATCGTGGGGGAAGCGTTTGGGAAGCTCCTTGGCGTTGCGGAGCTCATCCAGGATGCTCTGGGCCTTGGCGTACTGCTCCAGTTGGATGGCGGTGCGCGCATGCCAGAGCTTGGCATCGAACTGCCTGTTCTGGCCCTTGTAGCGGCGGGCGGTGAAGTCGAAGGTGCGCTCGGCGTCGAAGTAGCTGCGTTTGTAGAAGTGGCATTTGCCCAGCACGAAATAGGCATCGTCCACCCAAGCGTTCTTCTCCTTTCCGCCGAACTCCATGCTGTGCCGGTCCACGATGATGGCGCACTTCTCGATGCTCTTCTCCAGTTCGGGCGCCATGGCCTTGGCGGCCTCTTCGGTGCCGTAGATGAACACGGGGAGCACCTGGTCGAAGTCGTCCGTGTGGCGTTTCTCCATGTTGGCCACGGTCTCCTTCAGGCGCTCGTTGGCATTGAACCAGCCGTTGTCACGTGACACCAGGCTATGGAAGGTGCGGTTCAGGAAGGCGTCCTTCTCGGTGGAGCAGGCGGCGAGCACCAACACCCCGAGGGTGATGAAGGCAAGGGGAAGGGAGCGGACGCGTGGCACGAGCGATGGGGCAATGCTGTAGAACAGCAGGGCCGCGAAGATATTTCATTGCCGCCGCAACGGGGAAGGTCCTGTGCCCCCTGCGTTCAGGTGAGCTGGGCCCAACGCTTCACCCGGCCAGCGGACAAGGCGATGGGCCCCAATGGAACAGGCCGGGACCGCTCTGCAGCGGTCCCGGCCTGTTGGGGAGAGGGATGCCGGTCACTGGACCATGATCTTGCGGATGACCGTGCGGTCCCGTTGCACGAGCTTCAGATGGTACACTCCGGCGCTCATGCCGGAAAGGTCCATGTCCTTGCGATAAAGGCCGTTGGGTCCTTCCACGACCTGTTCGTACACCAGCTTGCCGGAACTGCTCATCAGTTCGATCCGCACATCACCTTCATCCGGGGTCTGGAAAGTGATGGTGAAACGCCCTTGATTGGGGTTCGGTACCACGCTCAGCTGTAGCTCCGGACGTCCACCCATGGCCATCGACTTCAGGATGCTGCCCGTACGCAGCCGGCCACCGAGTGAAACGAAGAAGGTGCCATTGTGGTGGATGTCATCCGTCCAAGCGTCGTTCAACAAGGCCACTTGCGCGTGACCGTGCACCGGGATGGTGGCGATGGTGTATTCATGATCGGCCTCCCACAGGAGGTCCATCCCCGCGAGGGGCTGCATCCCTTCTCCGGAGAACACCTGGTAGTAGTAGTCCCCTTCCTGCTCCACGGCACCGGATGCACGCACGGGAAGGCAGCTGCGGACGGACCCGTCCTGCAACACCGCTCCCAGCGATGCGTCGCTGGCGCGTTCCCAGCGGAGGGTGAAGACCAGGCCCGAAACGATGCCGTCCAGGTCGGATCGGGGCACCAGACGGACCTCGAGCGTCCCGTCGGCGCCTTCATGAAGACCGATATCGACACGGTGGTCCTGGGCCTGGGCGTTCACCGATGTGGAGATCAGGGCGAGGCCGGCGAGTATGTTCATTGTGGTTCTCATGGGGAAGGATGTTGGATACTTCGTACGCTGTTCCATGGATCAAGGAAGCTGTTCGAAGCGTTGGGCGGTGGGGATGTTACCTCCGATGTTCACCAGGATGGGATCGCGGTCATTGTGGATCCCCGTGTACTTCACGAGACCATCCATGTTCACATCCTCACGCGTGTAGACGTTCGTCACCACGTTCGTCGGCACCAGGCCGCCGACGCGCACCAGGATGGTATCGCGGTCGTTGCCCGAGCCGGTGTAACGCAGTTTGTTGTCGGTCACCACATTCCCGGACCAAAGGGCCTGGCGGGCACCATGAACGGTCAATGCCGTTGTGCCGTAGGTCGGGGTGCCGGTGCTGGTGAGGTCCACGGCCGTTGGAGCGTAGGACAGGGCAAAACCGTTCAGCGTCATCGCGCCGAGGTGGTTGCGGTGGCGGATGGCCACGCGATAGGTACCTTCCGGGACATTGAAACCGACGGCGCTCGTGCCGTCCACGTCCACGATATCACCGTCCCGTTGCACCAATGCTGCACGCCGGGCCACAACGGTGGTTGGCAGAAGGTCGTTCCGTAGTTCCAGCAGCACCCAGTCCACGATGGCGTCGTCCGGATCGCTGTTGTTCAGCACGGCCGCACCGACGGTCTCCGAGCCGCTGTAGCTCCATGGAGCTGCGCTGTAGGGCTGGCTCGCAGGTACCAGACCGGCCACACGCAATGCATCGCTCATCCGGTCCTGGTCGGCGTCGTAGGGGCCGTCCAGGAACACGCGGGCATCCACGCTGACCACCGAGGTCACCTGGATCACTTGCGTGAAGTCCGCGCTCACATTGCCGCAGACATCCGTGAAGTTCCAGGTCCGCGTGCGGACATAGCCGCATCCATTGGCCGGCCCCGTCACATCGCTGATGAGGTTGATGCTCGTGGCACCGGTGCAATTGTCGGTCGCCGCAGGGGTCAGGGCGAGAGCGGCGTCGATACCGCTCAGGTCGCTGCAGCTCACGGTAACGTTCAGCGAACCGACTGCATTCGTAACGACCGGAGCGATGGTGTCGTTGACCGTGATGATCTGCACGAAGGTGGCGGTGTTGCCGCATGCATCGGTGGCCGTGTAGGTCCGGGTCACCGTGAAGTTGTTGGGGCAGCCACCGGCGGTGGTCACGTCATCGGACGTGATCGTGATCGAACCACTGCAGTTGTCGGTGGCATCGATCGCGGTGTTGTTGGCGGCAGGCACATCCGTAGCGCAGCTCACGGTGATGTTCAAGGAACCGCCGGCGTTGGCGATGACCGGTGCGATGGTGTCGTTGACGGTGATCGTCTGGACGAAGGTGCTGGCATTGCCGCAGGCATCGGTGGCCGTGTAGGTGCGGGTCACGGTGAAGCTGTTGGCGCAGCTACCGGCATCGGTCACATCGTTGGAGGTGATGATCACCGCACCGGCGCAGTTGTCGGTAGCATCGATCAAGGTGTTGTTTGCGGCAGGCACATCTGCGACGCAACTCACCGTGGCATCCAACGAACCAGCGACAGTGCTGATCACCGGAGCGATGGTGTCGTTGACGGTGATCGTCTGCACGAAGGTGGCGGTGTTGCCGCAGGCGTCAGTGGCCGTGTAGGTGCGGATCACCGTGAAGTTGTTGGCACAGCTACCGGCAGTGGTCACATCGTTGGAGGTGATCGCCACCGCGCCTGTGCAGTTGTCCGTAGCATCGATCGTGGCGTTGTTGGCAGCAGGTACGTCCGCTGCACAGCTCACCGTGGCATCCAACGAACCAGCGACAGTGCTGATCACCGGAGCGATGGTGTCGTTGACGGTGATCGTCTGCACGAAGGTGCTGGCATTGCCACAGGCATCGGTAGCCGTGTAGGTGCGGGTCACGGTGAATTGGTTGGCACAGCTACCGGGGTTGCTGACCTCGCCGGAGGAGATCGTCACCGTTCCGCCGCAATTGTCGGTAGCATTGATCAACGCATGGTTCGCGGCAGGCACATCGGCAGCGCAGCTTACCGTGACATCCAAGGAGCCAGCATTATTGCTGATGACCGGTGCAGTAGTGTCGTTGACGGTGATCGTCTGCACGAAGGTGCTGGCATTGCCGCAGGCATCGGTTGCCGTGTAGGTACGGGTCACGGTGAATTGGTTGGCGCAGCTACCGGCATTGGTCACATCGTTGGATGTGAGAATGACCGTTCCTCCGCAGTTGTCGGTGGCGTCGATCAAGACATTGTCGGCTACAGGCACATCTGCAGCGCAGCTCACGGTGACGTTCAAGGAACCAGCGACGTTGGCGAAGACCGGTGCGATGGTGTCGTTGACGGTGATCGTCTGCACGAAGGTGGCGGTATTGCCGCAGGCATCGGTGGCGGTGTAGGTCCGGATCACCATGAAGTTGTTGGCACAGCTACCCGGGATGGTCATCTCGCTCGAGGTGATGGTCACGGTCCCGCCGCAATTGTCGGTGGTATTGATCAAAGCATGGTTCGTCGCAGGCACCGCGGCGGCACAGCTCACCGTGGTGTCCAAGGAACCAGCGGCATTGCTGACGACCGGCGCGATGGTGTCGTTGACCGTGATCGTCTGTACGAAGGTGGCGGTGTTGCCGCAAGCATCGGTGGCCGTGTAGGTCCGGGTCACCGTGAAGTTGTTGGCACAGCTACCCGCGTTGGTCACATCGTTGGAGGTGATCGTGATCGAACCACTGCAGTTGTCGGTGGCGTCGATCGCGGCGGTGTTGGCGACGGGCACCTCGGCGGCGCAGCTCACGGTGGCATCCAACGAACCAGCGACATTGGTGATCACCGGGGCAATGGTGTCGTTGACGGTGATCGTCTGCACGAAGGTGGCATTGTTGCCGCAGGCATCGGTCGCGGTGTAGGTGCGGGTCACCGTGAAGTTGTTGGCACAGCTACCGACGTTGGTCACATCGTTGGAGGTGATCGTGATCGAACCGCTGCAGTTGTCGGTGGCCTCGATCGCGGCGTTGTTGGCTGCAGGTACGCCCGCAGCGCAGCTTACGGTGACGTTCAAGGAACCAGCTATGGTGCTGATCACCGGCGCGATGGTGTCGTTGACGGTGATCGTCTGCACGAAGGTGCTGGCATTGCCGCAGGCATCGGTGGCCGTGTAGGTGCGGGTCACCGAGAAGTTGTTGGCACAGCTACCCGCGTTGGTGACCTCGCCCGAGGTGATGGTCACGGTTCCGCCGCAGTTGTCGGTAGCGTTGATCAACGCTTGGTTCGCTGCAGGCACCTCGGCAGCGCAGCTCACCGTGGTATCCAAGGAACCAGCGGCATTGCTGATCACCGGGGCGATGGTATCATTGACGGTGATCGTCTGCACGAAGGTGGCGGCATTGCCGCAGGCATCCGTGGCGGTGTAAGTACGGGTCACCGTGAAGTTGTTGGCGCAGCTACCCGGGCTGGTCACCTCGCCGGAGGAGATCGTCACCGTTCCGCCGCAGTTGTCGGTGGCATCGATCAACGCTTGGTTCGCTGCAGGCACATCGGCGGCGCAGCTCACCGTGACATCCAAGGAACCTGGTCCATTGGTGATCACCGGCGCGATGTTGTCGTTGACGGTGATCGTCTGGATGAAGGTGCTGGCATTGCCGCAGGCGTCGGTCGCGGTGTAGGTGCGGGTCACCGAGAAGTTGTTGGCACAGCTACCGGCGTTGGTCACATCGTTCGAGGTGATCGTGATCGGACCACTGCAGTTGTCGGTGGCGTCGATCGCGGCGTTGTTGGCTGCAGGCACGTCCGCAGCGCAACTCACGGTGGCGTCCAAGGAACCGGCGGCGTTGGCGATGACCGGCGCGATGGTGTCGTTGACGGTGATGGTCTGCACGAACGTGCTGCTGTTGTTCGAGGGGTCCTGGACAGTGTAGGTGCGGGTGATGGTGTACCGGTGGTCACAGGACCCCGCGACGGTGACGTCGGAGGAGGTGATGTTGACCGGGGTGCAGTTGTCGGTGGCAACGATCGTCCCGTTGTCCGCTACAGGCACCTCATCGGTGCAGGCCACCGTGGTGTCCAAAGAGCCGGCTGCATTGGCGATGATGGGAGCGATGGTATCGATCACCGTCACCACGGCCACGCATGTAGGGGCATACCCGTTGGCATAGGTCACGGTCAGGGTCACGTTGTTGGCCCCTGCCTGCGTGCAATCGAAGGTGCTGGTGCTCAGTGAGGAGCCGGTCGCATCACAGTTCAGGTAGGCGGCGCCGTTCACATCGTCCGCAACGATGCTGGCATGTCCCGTGGCGTCCAAGGCCACCGTGGTATCCCGGCAGACGGCGGAGCTGTAGCCCTTCGCGATCGTACGGCCGCTGATGTATCCGTTGTTGCGCTCGTACCCGCTCAGGCTGATGAACCAGACGAGGTTGTTGTCCTCCTGATAGGTATTGCCCATCACCTCGAAGTCCACGCAGTTGCCGCTCGTGTTCACGTAGGGCACCCGGAAGAAGGGCTTCTCCGTGTTCGCCGTGAAGCCGTCAGCGCCCAGGTTGCTGTTCGTGCCGATCGTGGTGAACGTTGCATAGCTGTAGGTGCCATCGCTGTTCAGGCCGTCGTAGTTCAGGCTGCCTGCGGCGTTGCTGATCGTGGGGCTGACGAATGCCGCGCTGTTGCCGGTGACGGACACGCCGGGGGTGGTCGGCCAACGCACCGTGATCACCGAAGCGGAAAGAATGCCGGTGTAGTTCCCGTCGGGCAGGAGGTTGAAGAGCAGTTGTCCGTTGGGGTCCTGTTCCAGCCCGAGCTTCACGCTGGGGAAGCTCTCCTCGCTGTCGCAGATGCCATTGTTGTTCGTGTCTACGTCCACCGTGCCGCAGCCGCAGAGGCCCGGGGTGCGTTTCAGGTCGTCGCTTGGACACTCGTCGGTGGCGTTGTCCACCGCTCCCGAAGGCGTGATGCAGGTGTAGCCCGGGATCGGCGTATTCGGGTCACCGAAACCATCACCGTCCACGTCCGCATAGTAGGTGTGCGCCACATCGGCCACGTTGCAGCCGCAGGCGCCGGGGCTGAGCTTGTTGATGTCGTCCGGGCAGCCGTCGTCGGACAGGGCCACATATCCGTCCGGTTGTATGCATGCCTCCAAGGACGAGGAGGCATCACCGTGACCATCACCGTCGGTATCGGGGTACCAGGTCGTGGTGGTGTTCACGGTGATGGTGGTGCTGCAGGAATCGCTGCATTCGCCGTTGTTGTACAGGTAGGTCAGGGTCCGGGTGCCTGCGGAAGGGCTGAACACATAAGGACCGGTACCGCTCACACCGGTGCCGCTCCACGTGCCGCCCACGGGCGTGCCACCGAGCGTGACATCACCGTCGTTGATGCAGACGGGGCCGTAGCTGCCGCAGGACACCACCGGCGTCACGGGTTGTGCGGCCAGGACACCCGTTGTGGCCGCGCTGATGCAACCGCTTGCGATATCCTGGGCGGTGATGCTGTAGCTGCTTCCGGCAGGAAGGACGAAGAGGCCATCGGTGTTGGAGTGGTCCACTCCATCAGTGCTGAAGTGCAGGCCGGTCAAGGACGAGGTCACTTGTACCGAACCGTTGGCGTTGGCGCAGGTGGCTTCGGTGACGCTCACCGAAGGAGCGGAGGGCGTGGAGGGCTGGGCGTCCAAGGTGCCGCTGGTGGCGGCCGAGCGGCATCCGTTCAGGTCCTGAGCGGTGATGCTGTAGCTGCTTCCGGCGGGAAGAACGAAGGTGCCGTCGCTGTTGGAATAGTCCACCCCATCGTTGCTGAAGAGCAGGTCGATCAGGGACGAGGTCACCTGTACGGTGCCGGTGGCATCGGTGCAGGTGGGCTGGGTGAGGAATACGGTTGGGGCGGCAGGTCCAGCGGGCTGCGCATCGAGTGTTCCGGTGGTGGCCGCACTGATGCAACCGGTCACATCATCCTTCGCGGTGATGCTGTAGTTGGTTCCGGCGGAGAGGGTGAAGAGTCCATCGGTGTTGGAGTAGTCCACACCGTCCTTGCTGAAATGCAGACCGACCAAGGTCGAGGTCACCTGCACGGTGGCGCTGGCATCGTTGCACGTGGCTTGGGTCACGAACACCGTTGGGGCGTCCGGACCGGCAGGTTGTGCATCGAGCGTGCCGGTGGCGGCGCTGCTGATGCATCCGCTGGCATTCCTCGCGGTGATGCTGTAGGAACTTCCGGCGGGGAAGGAGAAGGCTCCCGTGGTGTTGGTATAGGTGCTGCCATCACTGCTGAAGGAGAGGCCCGTGAGCGAGGAGGTGACCTGAACCGTTCCGTTCGCATTGCTGCAGGTCGGTTGCACTTCGCTGACCGTTGGAGCGGCAGGGGTGGTGGGTTGCGCGTTCAACGTACCGGTGGTGGCACTGCTGGTGCAGCCGTTGGCGTTCCTTGCCGTGATGGTGTAGGAACTTCCGGCAGGGAAGGAGAAGGTGCCCGTGGTGTTGGTGTAGGTGCTGCCATCACTGCTGAAGGTGAGGCCGGTGAGCGAGGAGGTGACCTGTACCGTGCCGTTGGCGTTGCTGCAGGTCGGCTGTGTAACGCTTACCGTGGGGGCCGACGGAGCAGTGCTGACGATGATGTTGCTTCCGTTGTTGTTGCTGGACAACACCGCGGTCGTGGCATCATACACGACCCGCACGCGGTATCCAGTACCGGCGGCTTGACCGCTGGGGATCGTGGCTGCAATGGGTGAGCTCAGGCCGTTGCCGCTGCTGATGATGTTACTGGTGGCGTTCGAAGGGAAGACACCGGAGGCGCTGGACAACTGTACGCGGAAGTTGCCACCACTGAAGGTGCCGGTGGTCGTGTAGGCCACCCCGCCGCTCAGCGCGTTGGAGGCCGTGTTGCAATACGGACCATCGAAAGCATCGGCGGTGGTGGTGATGCTGGCGCTGCTCATCAGCGTGCCCTGGACTTGGAAGTTATCGATGCGTAGGGTCCCGCTACCGGATGCGCCGCTGGTCAATAGGCGCAGAGCCATCGAGGTGGAAGGATTGTTCGCTGCCGCGGGCAGGGTAATGGTCGCTATGGCAAAGCTGCCGTTCCCAGGGGCCATTGTGTTGGAAGCGAAGGTCGTGTAGGTGCCTCCATTGATGCTGTATTGCAGTGTGACGGTTTGAGCACCTGTACCTGAACGCTGGGCTTGGAAATACACCTTGAACGATCCGTAGTTCACGATTGCCGACCCGCCAAGGAGGAACTGGAAATACTTGGTATTCGTTCCTGAAGAATTGTCCATAGCGAGGGCCTGTCCCGCTGTGCCGTTCACGGTGAACGCACCGGCTCCGGACGCGACACCTCCGAATGTCGTGAAGGCCTCGGTACTGCTGGCTGCGCATGTGATGTTCGATGCCAGGGCAGGGGCCAATGTCGCGTACGACGAACCACTGTTGAAATCATAGTTGACCAAGGTGGTCTGCCCCTGCACGACCCCCACCAAGGAGATCAAGCCCAGGATCAGGGCGAAAGGCGCGAAGTGTTCGATCTTCCATCCGCCCGAAGGGCTGAAGATGTCCCGCAGCTTTTGGAGCATGCGGGTGATGGGGAGCGTACGGTACAGGAGCATGGAGCAAAGGGTATGGAGCGGTAGTTGGGTGCGGCAAAGCACGACCCCTGATGTTTCCTCCGCCCCACCGCGGATCTACGCATGCATCAATTCCAGGTGAAGTCTCTTGCGCTGGATCGATGGAATTGTTGCCGCCACTGCACACCTTTGCGGCCATGCCCGACAGCGCACCCCAGAGCAAGGCCACGGCCAAGGACCGGCGGCGGCGGGTGCTGCGGAAACTGCGCAGCAAGTACCGGCTGCTGCTGATCGACGAGGCCACCTTCAAGGAGCGTTTCAGCATGCGCCTCTCGCGCATCAACGTGTTCCTGCTCTTCCTGGGCCTCTTCACCCTGCATGGCCTGTTCGTCTCGGCGTTGATCGTCTTCACGCCCCTGAAGCGGTACATCCCCGGGTATTCGGACCAGCGCACCAAGCTCAATGCCTACAAGGCCACGGTGAAAGCGGATTCCCTGCAGCATGCCTTGGAGATCCGGGACATCTACATCAACAACCTGCGGACCGTCCTATCCGGGCAGGTACCCGTGGACAGCGTCGCCCAGGCCTCCCCGCTGAAGACGGCGCCCGGTACGGTGGACCTGCTCCCTTCACGGGCCGATAGCGCGCTGCGCGATGAGGTGCTGCACCGTGAAGCGTACAACGTGGCCAGTGAGAGCGGTGCGGCCAGCGACCGGGGCGGGCTCTCGGGCGTGGTCTTCTTCACTCCCTTGCGGGGCGTGGTCACCAGCACCTTCGATCGGGGGCAGGACCATTTCGGCATCGACATCGTGACGAAGGCGGATGAAGCGGTGAAGGCCTGCCTCGATGGGACCGTGGTGCTGGCGAGTTGGACCAGCGATGCGGGCTATGTGATCCACGTGCAGCACGCGCTGGAGCTCGTGAGCGTTTACAAGCACAATGCGGTGCTGCTGAAGAAGCAGGGCGACAAGGTCCGTGCGGGTGAGGCGATCGCCATCGTGGGCAACAGCGGTGAACTGACCAGCGGCCCGCACCTGCACTTCGAACTGTGGTGGCGCGGCGACCCCGTGGACCCGCAGGCCTACATGGTGTTCAAATGAGGGTGTAGCAGCATTGTCACGCTGGGCCCGTCGAAGCGCTTCCTCCCGAGCATGTCCCTCAAGTCCATCCTCGCCAAACCCCTCGCCCAACTCGTGACCCGGGCGGTGCTGCGCCGTGCGATGGAGCCCGTCCGCACGCAACGCGCCGTGCTGAGGAAGCTGGTGGCCGAAGGCTCGCGCACGGCCTTCGGTCGGGAGCATGGCCTGGGCAAGGTGAAGGACCATGGCGGGCTGATCGCCGCCGTTCCGTTACGGGATTACGAAGGGTTCCGCCCGTGGATCGAACGGGTGATCACCGGCGAGGCCGATGTGCTCTGGCCCGGCCAGCCGCTCTATCTGTGCAAGACCAGTGGCACCACCAGCGGAGCGAAGTACATCCCCATCACCCGCGCAAGCCTGCCCAACCACATCGGCAGTGCGCGCCGGGCGCTGATGGCCTACATCGCCTACAGCGGTAATACCCGGTTCGTGGACGGGAAGATGATCTTCCTCCAAGGAAGCCCCGTGCTCGATCGCAAGGGTGCCGTGCCCACCGGCCGCCTCAGCGGGATCGTGGCCAACCACGTTCCGGCCTATCTGTTGAGGAACCGGATGCCCAGCTTCGCCACCAACAGCATCGCCGATTGGGAAACGAAGGTGGAGGCCATCGTCGGTGAAACGGTGCAGGAGGACCTGCGGCTGATCAGCGGCATCCCCGCTTGGGTGCAGATGTATTTCGAGCGGCTGCTGGCGCGCACGGGCAAACGCAGCGTGCGTGAGGTGTTCCCGGATCTCTCGCTCTTCGTCTACGGCGGGGTCAACTACTCCCCCTATCGCAGTCGCATGGAGGCGCTCATCGGCGGGCCGGTGGACAGCGTGGAGCTGTTCCCTGCCAGCGAAGGCTTCATCGCTTATCAGGACCAGGGTCCGGGCGAAGGGCTGCTGCTGGTGCTCGACAACGGGATCTACTACGAGTTCATCCCCACCAGCGAATTGGGCCGGCCGGATGCGCGCCGGCTTTCCATCGGCGAAGTGGAACTGGGCGTGAACTACGCGTTGGTCCTGCATACCAATGCCGGACTCTGGGGCTACGAGATCGGCGACACCGTGAAGTTCGTTTCGCTGCGCCCGCCGCGCATCGTGGTCACCGGCCGCACCAAGCACTTCACCAGCGCCTTCGGCGAACACGTGATCGGCGAGGAGGTGGAGGGGGCCTTGAAGGAGGCGATGAACGGAATGCCGTGCGAGGTGGCGGAGTTCACCGTGGCGCCGCAACTTTCTCCTGCGGAAGGACCGCCCTATCACGAATGGTCCATCGAGTTCGCTTCGCTCCCGGCCGATCTGGATCGTTTCGCGGCCCTGATCGATGAGGCCCTGCAGAAGCGGAACGTCTACTACCGCGACCTGATCACGGGCAAGGTGCTGCGCCCGTTGGTGATCCGGCCCATCGCGCGCGGCGGCTTCGCCGCTTGGATGAAGGCACGCGGCATGAACGATGCCCAGAGCAAGGTGCCGCGGCTGGCCAACGACCGGCGGTACGTGGAGGGCTTGCTGTAGCCCGCCGTTCCTTGGTCCGGTCCGTCCGTTGACGGGCCATGTGCGCTGCGGGAAAGGACGACCATCCATCTTCGGTAGCCCCAACCCTCTGCCATGCGCTTCACGCTTCTCCTCACCTTGCTTTGCCCACTCCCGGCATCCGCCCAACAGTGGACCCAGCTCGTGCACCCGACGATCGAACGGTGCGAGGACATCCACTTCCTCGGCCCCGATACCGGTTGGGCTGCGGGTGGCGGCTCCGGCCGGATCCTGCGCACCTACAACGGTGGAGATTTCTGGTCGGTGGTGCTGGAGAGCGACCGCTACCTGCGCAGCATCGAATTCCTGGATGCCGACCACGGTTTCTGCGGTAGTCTCGATGGCGCGCTCTACCGCACCCACGACGGTGGCGAAACGTGGACCGACATCATGGATGAGCTGCCGCAGGCCGTGCCGGGCATCTGTGGGCTGGCACGCGCAGGACCTCAGACCGTTTACGGCACCGGCGTATTCTTCGGGCCGGCCTACGTGGTGAAGAGCACCGATGCCGGTGCCACTTGGCAACACATCGACCTCTCCGATCGGGCGTGGTGTTTGATCGACGTGCTCTTCTTCGATGAACAGACCGGACTGGCCTGCGGTGGTGCTTACCCGGACACCACGGGGGCTTCCATCTTCCGGACCACGGATGGTGGTGCCACGTGGACCGAGGTGTTCAACACCGGCAGCGGTCACGAGTGGTTCTGGAAGTTGCAATCGCCGGATGGGGTACATCTGTTCGCTTCGTTGGAAGGCACTTGGGGCAGCGCGCCGCGGGTGGCGCGCTCCAGCGATGCGGGGCTCACTTGGACCATGGATCCGATCGCCCCACTGCCGGCCCGGCTGCAGGGTGTCGGTTTCATCAACGCACAGGAGGGTTGGGCCGGTGACGAGGCGCTCTTCCATAGCGTTGATGGCGGAGACACGTGGACACAGACCATCGGTATCCCGGGTTTCAACCGCTTCCAAAGGGTGAACGACGAGATGGCCTTCGCGGGAGGCTTCGGCATCTTCCGTTATGCGGCGGAGGGAACGGGCCTGATGGACCCCCGTATGAAGGATCCTTTGGAGAGCGCTTCCGTCTTTCCGAACCCCACGAGCGGACCCGCGCGGGCCGAAGTGCTGGTGCATGCCCGCTCCTGGGCGCGGATCGAGCTGCGCACCACCACCGGGGTGTTGGTGCAGCAGTGGCACAATGCCCCCATCGCTGCCGGCACGCACACGTTCGATGTCGATCTTTCCGGCCGACCTGCCGGCACTTACTTGTTCACGCTGTACACCAATCTGGGCATGACCACCGTGCCGGTGGTGAAGCGATGAGCATCGCCCGATCTTCGCACCATTGTTCGTCGAATCAAGCGAAGGAGAACCATGTCCATCGGCACCGCCATCACCACGGCCGCACACCATCTGCGGAATGGCGACATCGTGGCCATTCCCACCGAAACGGTCTACGGCCTCGCTGCGAACGCCTTCGATCCGGCTGCGGTGCTGAAGGTCTTCGAGGCGAAACAGCGTCCCTCGTTCGATCCGCTGATCGTGCATGTGCGCGATCGAATGCAAGTGGAGGAGGTGGTCGGCAGCTTTCCACTGGAGGCGATCGCCCTGATGGAGCGCTTCTGGCCCGGCCCGCTCACTTTGGTGTTGCCGAAGACCGAACGCATCCCGGACCTCGTCACCAGCGGATTGGACACGGTTGGCGTGCGTATGCCGGAACATCCCATGGCCTTGGAGCTCCTGCGCGCACTGGACTTCCCTCTTGCCGCGCCCAGTGCCAATCCGTTCGGTTATGTCAGTCCCACCACGGCGCAGCATGTGGCGGACCAGCTGGGTGATCGCATTCCGTACATCCTCGATGGTGGGCCGTGCACGGTGGGGGTGGAAAGCACCATCGTGGGCTGGGAGGAAGGCCGCTGCGTGCTGTACCGTCCCGGCGGACTTGCGGTGGAAGCCATCGAAGCGGTGATCGGCACCGTGGGTGTTGCACAACAGCAAGTGCTGCCCGTGGCACCCGGACTTCTGGAAAGCCACTATGCACCGCGCATCCCGGTATTCGTGGGCGATCTGGAGCCGTTGATGCAACAGCATGCAGGCAAACGCATCGCGACGATCTCCTTCAGGCGATCCCATGCGGGTACGGATGCACGCGTGCTTTCCCCGAAAGGCGAACTGAACGAAGCGGCGCAACGACTCTTCGCTGCATTGCGCGAATTGGATGCGAGCGATGCGGAGGTCATTCTCGCCGAAGTCTTTCCTGCAGAAGGCCTGGGCCGCGCCATCAACGACCGGTTACGCCGGGCGGCAGCAAAGGGTTGACCCATCCGTTATCGCGGGTCGTGCGTCCCAGGAAGAAGCCATCCGCTTCGCCCCCAAGGATCGCGCAGGAACCGCGTTCTTTGCACACCGCCATGAGCCCGGGAGCCCCATGGGCACATGTACTCATGGCCGCATGGACACATGAAGAAGATCGCCATCCTCGGTTCCACCGGTTCCATCGGCACACAGGCCCTGGAGGTGGTGCGCGAGCAGCCCGAGCACTTCGAGGTGGAGCTGCTCACCGCCGGCCGCAATGCGGAACTGCTGATCGCGCAGGCGAAGGCCTTCAACCCCAACGCGGTGGTGATCGGTGATGAAGGCCGCTACACCGAGGTGCGCGACGCCCTGTTCCCGCTCGGCATCAAGGTGTTCGCCGGTCAGGACGCCATTGCGCAGGCCGTGCGCATGGACAGCATCGATGTGGTGCTGACGGCCATGGTGGGCTACGCGGGACTGACCCCCACATTGGCGGCCATCGATTCCGGCAAGTCCATCGCCCTGGCCAACAAGGAGACCTTGGTGGTGGCGGGTGCGCTGGTCACCAAGGCGGCGCGCGAAAAGGCGGTGAACATCTACCCGGTGGACAGCGAGCACAGCGCCATCTTCCAGTGCCTGGCCGGAGAATGGGAGAACCCCATCGAGAAGATCGTGCTCACGGCCAGCGGCGGTCCCTTCCGCGGAAAGAAGCGCGCCGAGCTGGAGCAGGTCACCAAGGCCCAAGCGCTGAAGCACCCCAACTGGGACATGGGTGCCAAGATCACCATCGACAGCGCCAGCCTGATGAACAAGGGGCTGGAGGCCATCGAGGCGAAGTGGCTGTTCCACCTGAAGCCCGAGCAGATCGACATCGTGGTGCACCCGCAGAGCATCATCCACAGCCTGGTGCAGTTCCGCGATGGCAGTCTGAAGGCCCAGCTGGGCCTGCCCGACATGAAGCTTCCGATCCAATATGCGCTGGCCTATCCGCAGCGCCTGTCCACCACCTGGCCGCGGTTCGATTTCACGCAATACCCCTCCTTCACCTTCGAGCCCCCGGACCTGGAGGCCTTCCCGAACCTGGCCTTGGCGCTGGAGGCCATGAAGCGCGGCGGCAACGCACCCTGCGTGCTGAACGCGGCGAACGAGGTGGCCGTGGAGGCCTTCCTGCAGGAGCGTTGTGGTTTTTTGGGGATGAGCGCCATGGTCGAGGAAGCCCTCGCGAAGGCGACCTTTGTACCGGAACCAACGCTGGATGACCTGCGGCAAAGCGACACCGAAGCGCGTCGGTTGGCTGCGGAGCACAAGCCCTTGAACCTCGCATGGAGATCCTGATCTACGCCGGACAGCTCATCCTGGGCCTGTCCATCCTCGTGGCCCTGCACGAGTTCGGCCACTTCCTCCCGGCCAAGCTCTTCGGCATGCGGGTGGACAAGTTCTACCTGTTCTTCGATTGGCCCCGCGCCCTCTTCAAGAAGAAGATCGGCGAAACGGAGTACGGCATCGGCAGCCTGCCATTCGGTGGTTATGTGCGCATCCGCGGCATGATCGACGAGAGCATCAACGACGAGCAGCGCGAGCAGATGAAGCGCCCCCCGGAGCCGTGGGAGTTCCGCGCCAAACCCGTGTGGCAGCGCCTGATCGTGATGATCGGGGGCGTCACCGTGAACCTGTTGCTCGGGTTCGCCATCTACGGCATGGTGCTTTTCGTCTGGGGCAAGGAATACCTGCCGTTGGAGAACGTCACCTTCGGGGTGAAGCCCAGCGAGCTGATGAAGGCCGAAGGTTTCCAGGACGGTGACCGTCCGGTGAATGTGGAAGGCCGCGAGGTGAAGACCCTGCAGGACCTTTCGCTGGCCGTGCTGATCAACGGAGCCCGGGAGATCACCGTGGACCGTGAGCTGCCCGATGGCACCCTGGAACGGAAGGAGATCCTGCTGAGCGCCGACATCGCCGAGCGCATCCTCGACAACAACGACAAGGCGCTCTTCGAGCCCCGGTTCCCCTTCGTGGTGGATTCGGTGCTGCCGGGCCGGAATGCCGAGAAGACCTTCGCCTTCCGCAAGGGCGATCGGATCGTGGGCGTGAACGGGAAACCCGCGCGCTACTTCCAGGATTTCCTCCAGGAGCTGCAAGGCAACAAGGGTGATCATGTGGAGGTGACCCTGTTGCGCGAAGGCCACGAGGTGCGCGTACCGGTGCAGGTGGACGACAAGGGCATCGTGGGCCTGGTGCCCAAGGACCCGAAGAACTACTTCACCTTCGCCACGGAGAAGTTCGGCTTCCTCGAGAGCATCCCGGCCGGCGTTGCGCACGGTTGGCAACGACTGAAGGACAACGTATCCTCCTTCAAGCTGCTGGGCACGAAGGCCGGCGTGAAGCAGATGGGCGGTCTCATCAGCATGAGCAAGGCCTATGGCAGCGTGTGGGACTGGCACCGCTTCTGGGAGATGACGGCCTTCCTGTCCCTGGCACTGGCCTTCCTGAACATCCTACCGATCCCTGCGCTGGATGGCGGCCATGTGCTCTTCCTGCTCTACGAGGCCATCGCCCGCCGCCCCGCACCGCCCAAGGTGATGGAGTACGCGCAGATGGCCGGCATGGTGTTCCTGCTCACGGTGATCGTGGCGGTGAACGGACACGACATCGTGAAGCTCTTCACAGGAGGTCTTTAGGTGAAGGAACCCGGAGTGCCCGATCCGCGTACCACGGGTCCGCTCTCCCATGCCCCACGTCATCCTGATCGAGGACGATGCTCTCGTCCGTACCCTGTTGGCCCGTCGTATGACCGAGGCCGGTTGGTCGGTAACGGCCCTGCGCGATGGCCGCCATTTGGAGGAACAGATCGAGGCCACGCCGGCCGACCTGCTGGTGGTGGACATCGGACTGCCGAACCGCGATGGACTGGCCCTGGTGGAGATGTTGCGCACGCGGGGCATTATCGCACCCGTGCTGGTCATCAGTGCCTACGAACTGCCGCACCTGCATGCTACCGTCCGCGATGCCGGTGCCGACGGCCTGCTGGAAAAGCCCTTCGACCAGGAGGAGCTGATCGAGCGCATGCAACGGTTGTTGGCGGCCTAGCGATATCGCCATCGCGAGGGCCGGTGCAACCGTTCAAGGGCAACGCTTCCTGCACCATCTGTGGTTGTAACAGGAACGATCCCCCGACCTTCGCACCATGTCCTTCACCCACGATGTACTCCTGCTCGGGCACGGCCTGGCCGGAGCCGCTTGGTTGGAGGAGTGCTGGCGGCGTGGCTTGCGGGTGGCTGTCCTTTCGGAACGGCGTGACGGAGAGGCCTCTCGCGTGGCGGCCGGTGTGGTGAATCCCGTGGTGCTGCGTCGCATCGTACCCAGCTGGCGGGCGCACGACATGCTGCGTATCGCGCAACCCTTCTACCGGAGCGTGGAGGAGCGGGAAGGGGTACGCCTCTGGCATGACCTGCCGATGTCGGAGATCTTCGTGAACGAGCAGATGGTGAAGCAGTGGCGGACGCGCGAAGCCGATGCGGAATTGGCGGGCCTGGTGCAGCCGGGAGTCCGTGCGGGAAGTCCGGCACCGGGCATTCGGGCTGCGCATGGATACGGTGCAGTGCAGCAGTGCGCCTGGTTGGATGTGCCGGCGTACCTCGATGTGCAGACCGCGCGGCTGCAGCGATCGCAGGACCTGTTCATCGGCGAGGTGAACGAGAGCGACATCATCAGCACGCCCGATGGGGTCCGTATCCGCGATCGAAGTGCGCCGTTGCTGGTGCGTTGCGAAGGGCCGTTCGCGCAGTTACCGGGCCTGGTGCCGGTGAAGGGGGAGACGCTGGTGCTGCGCATCCCCGGCCTCGGCTTGGGGAGCATGGTGCATCGCGGCATCTTCATCCTGCCCTTGGACGATGATCGATATCGGATCGGTGCCACGTTCAAATGGGATGACGTGCACGAAGGCCCTACGGACGAAGCACGACGGTGGTTGCTGGAACGCTTGTCGGCCCTGCTCGAGCCGGAGTTCCTACCGCGCGTCGAAGTGCTCGCCCACGAGGCCGGTGTACGTCCCGCAGCCAAGGACCGCCGTCCGATCCTGGGCCGTATCGCGGAACATCAAGCGGTCCTCAACGGCCTGGGTTCACGGGGTGTGATGCTCGCACCTTGGAGCGCCCGACAGCTCGCGGCACATCTCTTCGATGGTGCTCCGCTGGATCCCGAAGTGGACGTGGCCCGATCGTTCTGAAAGGATCCGGAGCATTTCCCAACGAGCCTCGGTGTTCTCTGTGCCTCTGTGGTGAAGACTCGCACCGCATCAGTCCTCCAGCTCCTTGTGGATCACGTTCACCAGATGATCGGGGAAGTAGTGGTCGGCCAAGCGGATGAACTCATCGCCCCGGGAGAACATGTCCATGCCCACTTCACTGAAGTCCTTCTTGCCGCAGGCCGCCAGCAGTTCCATGGCCGCGTGCAGGGTGTTGCGGTGGAAGTGGTACACCCTTTCGGTCTTGTCCGTGATCACCAGCCCGCGCTGCAGCCCCTTGTCCTGCGTGGCCACACCGGCCGGACAATCGTTGGTGTTGCAGCGCAACGCTTGGATGCATCCGAGCGAGAACATGAAGCCCCGTGCGCTGTTGCAGGTGTCGGCGCCCAGGGCCAGCATCTTCAGGAGGTCCGCGGCGGAGGCCACCTTGCCGCTCGCGATCACGCGGATGTGCTCCTTCAATCCGTAGTGCCGGAGGCTCGCGCTCACGAACATCAGGGCGGGCACGATGGGCATGCCCACGCTGTCGGTGAATTCCAGCGGTGCGGCACCGGTGCCTCCTTCGGCGCCGTCCACGGTGATGAAGTCCGGCATCATACCCGTGGAGCGCATCAACTTGCAGATCTCGGTGAACTCCTCGGCCTTGCCGATGCACAGCTTGAAGCCCACGGGTTTTCCGCCGGACAGCTCGCGCAGTTGCTCCACGAAACGCAACAGCCCGTCGGCATCGGAGAAGGCGCTGTGGCCCGGCGGCGAAAGCACGGTGGTGTACGGCGTGATGTGCCGGATACGCGCAACCTCGGGTGTGTTCTTCGCGGCGGGAAGCACTCCGCCGTGCCCCGGTTTGGCGCCTTGCGAAAGCTTCAGCTCGATCATGCGCACCTGCGGATGTGCGGCCTTCTGCCGGAACAGTTCGGGATCGAACGTGCCGGTGGCCGTACGGCAGCTGAAGTAGCCGGTGCCGATCTGCCACACCACATCACCGCCGGGCGCCAGGTGGTGATCGCTCAGTCCGCCTTCACCGGTGTTGTGGAAGAAGCCGCCCTTTCGTGCCCCGCCGTTCAAGGCCTTCACGGCGTTCTCGCTCAACGAGCCGAAGCTCATGGCCGAGATGTTCAACAGCGAAGCCTCATAGGGCTGCGTGCATTTCGGTCCGCCGAAACGCACGCGGGGCGGTTCGTTCAGCAAGGGCGCGGGGAAGATCGAGTGCCGCAGCCCCTCGTAGTCGCCGTTGTAGAGGTCCAGTTGCGTGCCGAAGGGAACGGTGTCGTTGACGTTCTTGGCGCGGCGGTAGATCAACGCACGCTGCTGGCGGCTGAAGGGCCTTCCGTCGGTGGTGCGCTCGATGAAGTACTGCTGCATCTCCGGGCTGATGAACTCGAAGAAGTAGCGCGCATAGCCCAGCACGGGGAAGTTGCGCATGATGGTGTGCTTCTCCTGGAACACGTTGATGATGCCCACCACCACCAAGGGGATCAGCACCACGTACCACCAGAGCACGATGGGATGCCAGTAGCCGATCAGTCCCACCAAGGCGATCAGGAACAGGCTGATGGCGTAGAACAGTTTCCGCATGACGTCGGGTAAGGGGGAAGGCAAACTTAGACCCCGGCTTTCGTTCACCACAGAGCCACGGAGGCACGGAGCGCCCCCCTCTTCTTGGGAGAGGGATCATCAGGAGAGATGATCGTCTCCGTGCCTCTGTATCCCTGTGGTGAGGACCTCTTTATCGGTCGAGGTGCTCGATCACGTACGCCAGCGCATGCCGATGGAACTTCACGCTGAAGCCTTCGTACCGCAACCGCACGTCGGCGTTGATGGGCTTCTGCAGGTCCGAGAGGTCCCAGGCGAGTTGCGGATGGCGTTGCGCGAAGGAAAGCAGGTCCTCGCCGATCACGAACTCGGCATGCTCCCAACCTTCCGCATAGGGGCTACCGGCCTTGGGTGCAGGCAGTTCCACCACCTCGATCCGGCGATCGCCGATGATCCAGGGTTCCTTCAGCCGGAACGTGGCGATGGACCGCCCGCCGATCGGGCTTTCGCCGAGCAGCACGCCTTGGGTCAGCAGCCAGGTCCGGAGTTCGGCATAGCGCGCAAGGGTGGTCACGCGGTAGCAGAGGTGGTCGAGCTCGAAGCCGCTCACCTCCACGCCATCGGCCTGCAGGGCCGACAGCAGACGTGCAACGAAGGGGCCCGGATGCGGCAACATGGGGCGAAGGAAAACAAGAGCAGCGGAAGATCGAACGCGAATGGATCGGAGGTGTACCGCATCGCATAGTGCGATGCGCCGATGAACAACGAGCTTTGTGCCGGACCTGCTGCGATGAAGAGTTGGCGGTCCATCTTGATGACCTACTGGAAGAAGACCCTGCTCGCCATCACCGCCTGTGTGGCCGTGTTGCTGGGCTGCGCCACCGGAAAGACCACCGTGACCGCCAAGAACGACCCCGCCGACCCCCGCTGGAAAGCGATCGACTCGCTGGCCGAAAAGGGGCAGTTCGCCTCGGCGTTGACCGCCACCGAAAAGGTGTTGGAGGCGGCACAGGCTGCGGGCGACTTCCGCACGGAGTTCCGCGGGTGGATGTACAAGGCCCGCTTCCAGAGCTACACGGGTGTGGAGCGCAAGGAGATCCTGATGCCCTTGGAACAACGCGCGGCGGCAACCACCGACCCGGTGCTCGCGGCCCTGCTGCACTCCGTGATCGCGCAGTCGTATTGGGACTGGTACCAGGACGAACGCTGGCAAGTGCTGCAACGTACGGCTGTTGCCGACGCCGGTAACGACCCCGATACGTGGGACCAAGCGGCCTTCATGCGCAAGGTGACCGCGGAGTTCGCGGCTTCCGTCGAACCCTACGATACGCTGAAGCGGATTCCCGTTGGGGATATCGCCTCCTTGTTGAACGAGGAGCGCCGGGAGGATGGGCTGCGCCCCACGGTGCATGATGTGTTGGCCCATCGCGCGCTCGAAGTGTTCCGCAATTCCGAGACGCGCTTGGCCGAACCGGCCTGGCGTTTCCGTTTGGACGACCCCAAGTACTTCACGCTCTTCGAACCCTTTGCCTTCGGTGCTTTCGCGCACCGCGACAGCAGCGCGTGGGAATGGCAGGCCTTGCAGTTGTACCAGCGGCTGGAGCGGGCGAACCTCTCGGGAAGCACGCCGGACGCCTTGGTGGATGTGACGCTCGAGCGCCTGCAGTTCGTTCGCGAACGCAGCACCTTGTCCGACAAGGACTCGCTCTACCTGGAAGCGCTCACCCTGTTGCGCAGCCGCCTCCCGAAGGATGTCTGCGAGGCCGAGGTGATGGTGGCCATCGGTCGCTGGCACATGGAGGAGGGCGCCAAGTACCAACCCTTGGCTGGCGATGATCGGAAGAACGAGAAACGCACCGCGGCCCGGCTCATGGAAGAAGCCATCGCCAAATGGCCGGGGTCGTTCGGGGCCAAGCAGGCCACTGTGCTCCTGCACCAATTGCGCCTGCCTGCCTTGCAATTGCGTGCCGAGCAGGCGGTGGCGCCGGAGGCCTCCTTCCTGGCCGCATTGGGCCATACCAACGTGCCGAAGGTGTGGTTGCGCATCGTGAAGGATCCCGCGGAGGACGGACGGCGGGACCACTACAGTGATGTCTATCAGGACAAGTTGCTCAAGGCCGCTCCCATCAAGGCCTGGGAGGTGGCGCTCGTGGACGATGGCGACCTGAACACACACCTCACCGAGCTCCCCGTGGAGGGTCTTCCGCTCGGACGCTACATGCTGTTGGTGTCGGGGGATGCCGCATTCGCCAAGCGCCGTTCCACGGTGGCGTTCGCACCGATCGTGGTGACCACCTTGGCTTCGGTGACGCGTAGCATGCCGGACGGGAAGAGCCAGCTGTTGGTGCTGGACCGCACCACGGGCGCGCCGATCGCCGGGGCGAAGGCCGAGCTGTTCGAGGAACAGTGGCGCAACAATGGTCGCGTGAAGCAGTCCTTGGGCACGACCGTCACGGATGCGGATGGTATAGCGCAGATAACGATGCCGCAAGGGCATTCCGGCCCACGCACGTGGGAGGTGAGCGTCGGCACGGACCGCCTCACCAGCGAGGGGTATGGCTGGTACAATGGTGGTGGGGAACAGACGGAGGTGGTGCGCACCTTCCTCTTCACGGACCGCGCGATCTACCGGCCGGGACAGGAGATCCACTTCAAGGGCATCCTCACCGTGAAGAGCGGCGGCACCACCGCGGTGAAGGCGGGGCACAGGACCTCGGTGCGTTTCACGGATGTCAACGGGGAGGAGATCGCGCAACAGAGCGTCACCACCGATGCGTACGGATCCTTCCAAGGCACCTTCACCGCGCCGCAGGGCGTGCTGGCCGGAGGTATGACGCTGTCGGAAGAGCACGGTTCCACCACCATCCGGGTGGAGGAGTACAAGCGTCCCACCTTCGAGGTGGAGTTCGATCCGGTGACCGCGGCACCGAAGCTGGAGCAGGAGGCCAAGGTCAGCGGCGTGGCGAAGAGCTATGCCGGTGTGCCGCTCGATGGCGCACAGGTGCAATGGAAGGTGATGCGTGAAGCGCGTCTGCCGTGGTGGTGCGGTTGGTACTGGCGCAGCATCATCCCTTGGGGCCAACGCACCGAGGTGGCCAACGGCACCACCACCACCGACGGAGCCGGAGCGTTCAACGTGTCCTTCCTCGCACAGGCGGACAAGTCGGTGGCGCGGCAGGCCGATCCCACCTTCGTGTACACCGTGGAGGCCAGTGTGGTCGACATCAACGGGGAGACGCAGAGCGGCAGCACACAACTGAGCGTGGGCTACCGCAGCATCGATATCGACCTGCAAGTGGGCGAGGCCATCGATCGCCGCTCGGCGGACAGCCTGAAGGTGGAAGTGAAGAACCTCAACGGGCGGCCCATGGATGTGCCGATGGACATCCGGATCGCAAGGTTGCAGGCACCAACCGTTCCGTTACGCGACCGCCTTTGGGAGCAACCGGACCGTCCGGTGCTCTCCGCGGAGGAGCATGCCGCGCGTTTTCCTGGACAGGTCTACGCACAGGAAGGTGATCCGCTGAACTGGCCCGAAGTGGCAACCGTGTTGGAGCGGAAAGGCTGGTCGGCGAAAGGCAAGGCTCTTCCGTTGGCGGGGGCGAAGGATTGGGAAGTGGGCACCTACCTCTTCAGCATCACGGCGAAGGACAGCGATGGACAAGTGGTGACGGCACGCAAGGCGATCACGGTCTATGACACCACGGTGCGCAACACTGGCTTCGTGCAGCACGCATTCCATGTGGAACCGGTGCAAGTGCGGGCGGAGCCGGGCGAGAAGGCGGTGCTGTTGCTGAGCAGCGCCCTGCCCGTGGCGAATGTGCTGATGGAGGTGGAGCGCAATGGCGTGGTGGCCGTGCGCCGTTGGTTCAAGCTGGAGCGCGCGCAGCAACGCATCGAACTGCCTGCGATGGAGAGCGATCGCGGCGGCTTCACGGTGCACTTCGTCTGTGCCGAGCGTGGACGTGATCACCGCGAGAGCATCGACATCGACGTGCCTTGGACCAACAAGGAGCTGCATGTGGAATGGATGACCTTCCGCGACAAGCTATTGCCCGGCGCGAAGGAGGAATGGCGCCTGCGGATCACCGGCGAGAAGAACACCAAGGTGGCGGCGCAACTGCTGACGGCGATGTACGATGCCTCGCTGGACCATTTCGTGCCGCACGACTGGGGCATGGACATCTGGGGCCGGAACAGCATCCGCCTGGCTTGGACCAATGCCACACCCTTCGGTGAAGCATCGTCCATGAACATCTGGCGGGAAATGGCGATGCCCGGTGATACGGCGCACGCCTATCCTTGGCTGAACACCTTCGGGTTCCAGATGGACGGGGACGACATGATCCTCCAAGAGGTCGCGGTGGGCAACGTGTCTGGGCACAGGAGGCGACTGCGCACAGTGGCTTCCCCAGCGTTCGACGCGGTCGCCAAACTGGAAGCACCTGCGCCGTCGGGAACGTATGCGGTTACCCCACCAGAGGATGTTCAAGCGACCGTCGAAGGATCGAACGGCAATTCCACCAGCGCCGTGGACGTGGCGCAACCGGTCATCCGCACCGACTTCCGCGAAACGGCCTTCTTCTTCCCCGAACTGCAGACCGACAAGGATGGCGCGGTGATCCTCAAGTTCACCATGCCCGAGGCGCTCACGCGTTGGAAGCTGCTGGGCCTGGCGCACACCACCGACCTGAAGGTGGGCATCTTCACCAAGGAGACCATCACCCAGAAACCCTTGATGGTGGTGCCGAACCTGCCGCGTTTCCTGCGGGAAGGGGACCGGATCACGCTCAGCAGCAAGATCAATGCGATCGAAGGCAATGTGAGCGGCACGGCGAAGCTGGAACTCTTCGATCCCTTCACCAATGCCTCGCTCAACAACGCCTTCAAGCTGAACAACAAGGATCGCGCGTTCACGGCAGCGCCGGGCAAGAGCGCCAACGTGTCCTGGGACATCACCGTGCCCGAGGGTGTGAGCATGGTCAGCGTGCGCATCACGGCGAGCGGTGCGGGCGCGAGCGATGGCGAGGAGAAACCGCTGCCCATCCTCACCGACAAGGTGCTGGTGACCGAGAGCCTGCCGTTGTGGAGCTCCGGCAAGGGCACGAAGACCTTCACGATGGACAAGCTGAGGAACAACACCAGCACCACGTTGCGCACGCAACAACTCAAGCTGGAGTACACGCCGAACCCGGCGTGGTACGCGGTGCAGGCGCTCCCGTACCTGATGGAGTATCCGCATGCCTGTGCCGAGCAGACCTTCAGCCGTTGGTACGCCAATACGTTGGCCGCCGACATCGTGGCGAAGCGTCCGCGCATCAAGGAGGTCTTCGCCCAGTGGAAGCAGGCCGGTCCCGAGGCCTTCGCCAGCGCTTTGGAGAAGAACACCGACCTGAAAAGCGTGGTGCTGGAAGAAACACCCTGGGTGTTGAACGCACGCAGTGAGCGCGAGAGCAAGGAGCGGATCGCGCTGCTCTTCGACCTGCAACGCATGGGTGCCGAGCAGGAGGCCGCATTGAAGAAGTTGCGCGAAATGCAACTGCCGAACGGCGCTTGGCCGTGGTGGAGCGGCATGCGCGAAAGCCGTTACATCACGCAGCACATCGTGGCGGGCTTCGGTCACCTGGAGAAGCTCGGCGCGGCGGACCTGCGTCCGGATGGTCAGGCGCAGCAGATGATCAGAAGTGCGGTGCGCTGGCTCGATGGCGAGATCGAGCGCGACCATAAGCAGTTGTTGCGCAACACGAAGAAGGATGAACTGGAGAAGTACGTTCCCGGACACGACGAGATCCACTACCTGTACGCCCGGAGCTTCTTCCCGCGCTGGGCGATCGACGGCGCCACGCGCACGGCCACGGACTTCTACCTGAAGCGGTTGAAGGCGACCTGGCTGAACAACGGCCTCCAGCAACAGGCGATGATCGCGTTGGCCCTCCAGCGCTTGGGTGATGAGGCCACGGCGCAATTGATCATGAAGTCGCTCAGTGAACGGGCCACGCGCAGCGAAGAGCTCGGCATGTACTGGAAGGACTTCCGCGGCGGTTTCGACTGGTGGACGTTCCCTACCGAAACGCAGGCGCTGATGATCGAGGCCTTCCACGATGTGGCGAACGATGCCGCCAGTGTGAACGCTTTGCGCACCTACCTGCTGCGGTTGAAACAGACCACCGACTGGAAGACCACCAAGGCCACGAGCGAAGCCTGCTACGCATTGCTCCTCAGTGGCGATGACTGGCTCACCGATGCCACTCCTCCGACGATCACCGTAGGCGGTGTCATGCTGAGCCCGTCGAAGCATGCACAGCCCGGAACCGGAACGTTCGAACATAGCTGGAAGCCGCAGGAGGTGAAGCCGGCCATGGCCGAGGTGACCATCGCCAACACCACCGACCGCGCGAGTTGGGGCGCCTTGCATTGGCAATACCTCGAGCAGATGGATAAGGTGACCGCGCATGAAAGTCCGTTCAGCATCCGCAAGGAGGTGTTGTTGAAGCGCTCCGGTGATGGCGGCACCCAGTTGGTGCCGCTGAACGACCGGAAGCTCAAGGCCGGTGATCTGCTCACCATCCGCATCGAGGTGCGCACCGATCGTTACGTGGACTACGTGCACCTGAAGGACCTGCGCGCAGCGGGACTGGAGCCCACCGAGACCTTGAGCGGCCATCGCTACGAAGGCGGCTTGGGGTATTACCGAACCACACGCGATGCCAGCGTCAACTTCTTCTTCGACCGCATCGCGCCGGGCACCTATGTGCTCGAGTACGATCTGCGCGTATCGCATCCGGGTGATTTCAGCAACGGCATCACCACGGCGATGTGCATGTACGCGCCCGAATTCTCCTCGCACAGCGCGGGTGTTCGGATCGCGGTGGAGAAATAGCGCTACGGCGGTCAGGGGAAGCCCGGTGGGCGGCTATTTTCGTCCACATGAAGCACCTATGGGGCGTAGTGGTGGCGGGGCTGATGCTGGCCGCCTGCGGCGATGGAAAGAAGGAGGCGGCCGAGCGTTTGGCGCAGGAGGCCGATAGCCTGGCGCAACTGTCCACAGCCATCGACCTGGAACCGCATGGCTTTCCGCTGGAACTGCAGGCACCGGACGCCCAGACGCTGATGGGTGCCGAACCCGCTGTGGTCTTCAACGAGAACACCGGCAAGCTGGAGATCCGAGCGGGCGATCGGTTCGCACTGACCGTGGTGGAGGAGCCCGGGGACATGGCCCGCCTCAAGGCCGATCTGGACCGTGAGCAGGTGCGGCGTAATACCGTGACCAGCGAAACACCCGAACTGTTGATCTACCAAAGCGAATTCCCCGACGACCCCAGCCTGGTCTTCCTGCACTTCTATCGCATTGTGCAGGCCGGTGGCCGCACCTTCGTGGTGGAGGACCTCCAGGAGGGCAAGCCCTTCAATGCGCAGGACATCGAGCGCATGACGCCGGCCGTACGCGCCAAACAACCGGTCTGATGCGTGCCTTCCTCTTCGTCACCGCGTTCTGCGCAGCCCTTCAAGGGTGGGCACAACCTGCTGACGGACAGGCTCATCGCGATAGTTCGGCGGCCTATTGGTCGCGGATGGAGGCGGAGTTCGCCGACAGCCTCATCTCCCCTTTGACCGCCGAGGATCGGGAGCGTTTCACCCGGATCGAGCGCTTCCCGTACGACCCGGCCTATCGGGTGCTGGCGCGTTTTTCCCCCGCGGAGCGGCCCAAGATGTTCAAGATGCGGACCTCCACTTCACGCGAGCCGTTGTACCGTCCCTATGGCACGCTCACGTTCAGTCTGCAGGGGAAGGACCATACGCTGACCGTCTACCAGAACGTGGAATTGCTCGAGAAGGACGGCTACGCGGACTATCTGTTCCTGCCTTTCACCGACGCCACGAACGGAGAGGAGACCTACGGGGGCGGCCGATACCTGGACTTGCGTTCGCCCTTGGGTCCGGAGGTCGAACTGGAACTGAACAACGCCTACAACCCTTACTGTGCTTACAATGCGCGGTATTCCTGCCCGGTGCCGCCCAAGGAGAACCACTTGGCGGTGGGCGTACGGGCAGGGGTATTGAAGTACCACGACTGACGCGGGGGGTGGAACCCCGGGCACCAGGATGGCGTAGGAACCGTCGGTAGGGCGCCTTCGCGCAGCTTCCGCTGTTATATTCGACCCCCATAGAAGAACCGACCGTCATGCGTATGCTTCGTTCCGGGATCCTGTTCGGTGTGCTGCTCGCAGCAGGCGCCGCGCAAGCGGGGGTCATCGTACTGGAGGGCAACTACCAGGGGAAGAACCTCTTCGTTCAGAATCCGTTCAGCGAGGCCGGCGTGGGTTTCTGCGTGTACGAGGTCACCGTGAACGGACAGATCGCCACGGACGAGATCAACTCCAATGCCTTCGAGATCGACATGGCCAACTTCGGCCTTCAGAACGGTGCGAAGGTCATCGTGCGCATCAGCCACAAGGATGGCTGCATGCCCATGGTGCTGAACCCCGAGGTGCTCAAGCCCAAGAGCACCTTCGACATCGTGAAGCAGGAGATCGGAGCGGACGGTACCTACCGTTGGACCACCAGCAACGAGACCGGCGAATTGCCTTTCATCGTGGAACAGAAGCGCTGGAACAAATGGGTGAAGGTGGGTGAGGTGATGGGTCTGGGCACCCCGGGCGAGCACACCTACGAGTTCAAGGTAACGCCCCACAGTGGCATCAACACCTATCGCGTCCGTCAGATGGACCTTACCAAGAAGGCGCGGTTCAGCCAGAACGTGGAGTTCAACGCCACCGGAACCGCTGCGGTCACTTGGTCGCCCGCCAAACCGAAGGATGCGGTCGCCTTCAGCACGGTGACGCTCTATGAGATCTACGACGAGTACGGCAACATCGTGAAGCGCGGTTACGCCAACTCGGTGGACGTTTCCACCCTGAAGAAGGGCACCTACTACCTGAACTACGACAACCGCACGGGTGAGACGTTCATCAAACGTTGATCGTACCGGACTCCTTTGGGAGGGCCCCGCTTCGGCGGGGCTTTTTCGTTGACGGGAGTGTAGGGCCGATCATTCCTACACGGAGACACGGAGGCACGGAGAAGCTCATTGCCGTTGTCACGCTGGACCTGTCGAAGCGCCATGTTCCTGATATCCACCGCAGATGGCGCGGATGCTTCGCCTAACGGCCCGCTCGCCGACACCGGAGCGCTTTGTCGCACTTCGCCATGGCCGGCTTCGGCGACGGCGCGGCGCAGGCCCCCGAAGGATTGCTCCCGCGCGGACGCTTCGTTCGGCGCCCCCACGGACAACTGAACTCTGAATTGGCGTACCTCTGCGTCGGAGCTCGTCCCCGCGAACACGGGGACGTCTCTGCGGTAAACACAAAACCATGCTCCGGATCGAACACATCGGCATCGCGGTGAAGGACCTGCAAGCGGCCGAGGAATTGTACCACAAGCTGCTCGGAACCGCCAGCTACAAACGCGAAGTGGTGGAGAGCGAAGGCGTCATCACCTCCTTCTTCCAAGTGGGTCCGAACAAGATCGAACTGCTTGAGAGCACGCGCGCGGACGGACCGATCGCGAAGGCCATCGAGAAACGCGGGGAAGGGATCCACCACATCGCCTATGAGGTGGAGGACATCCGTGCGGAGATGCAGCGCCTGAGGGTCGAGGGGTTCACGCTGCTGAACGAGGAACCCAAGCGCGGCGCCGACAACAAGCTGGTGTGCTTCGTGCACCCGAAGAGCGCCGGTGGCGTGTTGGTGGAACTGTGCCAGGAGATCCGTTGAACCATGGCCACACGCAAGGAGACCATCGAGTTCCTGCTGAAGCACCTGCATCCGGCCGAGCGCTTCACGGTGCGCAGCATGTTCGGTGAGTACGCACTGTACGTGGACGCGAAACCCGTGGCTTTCGTCTGCGACGACCAGCTCTTCGTGAAGGTGCTGCCGCCGAGCGCGGAATTGGAGAAGCTCTGCGAGAAGGGCAGTCCCTATCCCGGCGCGAAGCCGTACCACCTCGTCACCGAGGAGCAATGGAGCAGCATCCGCTCGTTGTCGCGGATCCTCCTGGACATCGCAGCGACGCTGCCGGAACCGAAGAAGAAGAAGAAGAAGGCGAAAGGCCAGTGAGCCATCACCGGAGCAATCCGAGGCGTTCGGTCATCCGGACCACATCCTCCTTCGCGAGATCGAGATGTTCGGCATGCAGTCCTGCGGCACGCGCCCCCTCCACATGCTGGATGCTATCATCGATGAAGAGCGTGGTGGCGGGCTCGGCGCCCTGCGCATTCAGCACGTGCAGGAAGGCCTCCGCATGCGGCTTGCGCAGACGCATCTCACAGCTGTAGTACGCCCCATGGAAGAGCGCCTTGAAGTCGGCGATGCCGTTCTCCTTCGCGATGATCGTCTCGAAGGCCGGCACATGGATGGCGTTGGTGTTGCTGAGCAACAGCACCTGATAACGTTCCTTCAGGCGCTCCACCAAGGTGATGCGCTCCGGTGCGATGGACCCCAGCATGGCGTTCCAGCAGGCATCGATCTCGCGGTCGGTGATGTCCGGCCTCGCTTCGCCGGGCACTTCGCTACGGCGCTGACGGAACAACTGCCGGATGCGATCACGGAACCGGGCGGGCGAGAGCTCGCCGGTCTCGAGGCCATCGAACAGATGGTCCTGTCTGGCCTTGCTGTAGAGCGTGTCGAAATCGGTGAAGCCCAAGGCGTGGAAGGCCCGGGCCGAAGCGTGGTAGTCCACGTCGATCAACACACCGCCGAGGTCCAGCAGGATGGTCTTGTACATGGGCGCGAAAGTACCCGCCTGTGGGTGCAGGGCATCCGGTACATTCGCGGCCGTACCGGGCCTATAGCTCAGCGGTCAGAGCAGGGGACTCATAATCCCTTGGTCGCAGGTTCAAATCCTGCTGGGCCCACTGAACCAAGCCGGTCCAGCTGCCATGCACAACGTGATCGTCACCGGAGGCGCCGGATTCATCGGTTCGCACACCTGCGTTGAACTGGTGGCCGCAGGCTATCGACCGGTGATCGTGGATGACCTGCGCAACAGCCAGGAGCAGGTGCTGAAGGGTATCTCGGCCATCCTGGGTCGCACACCCGTGGTACATCGCATCGATTGTGCGGACGAAGCTGCGTTGGATCGCGTGTTCCACGCCGAAGGACCCATCCACGGAGTGATCCATTTCGCGGCGGACAAGGCCGTGGGTGAAAGTGTACGCGATCCGCTGAAGTACTATGCGAACAACGTGGGTTCGCTGCTCACGGTGCTGCGGGTGATGGCGCGCCATGGGGTGCGCGACATCGTGTTCTCCTCTTCCTGCACCGTGTACGGCTCCCCTGCCGAGCTGCCCGTGGCCGAGGATGCTCCGGACGGTAACGCCATGTCGCCCTATGGCTCCACCAAGGTGATGTGCGAGCGGATCCTGCGCGATGCCACCACCGCCGATCAAGGTCTGCGGGCGGTGCTGCTGCGCTACTTCAATCCGGTGGGCGCACATCCATCGGGGCTCATCGGCGAATTGCCGGTGGGCGTCCCCAACAACCTGGTGCCTTTCGTTGCGCAGGCCGCTGCGGGTCTCCGGGACCGTGTCACCGTGTACGGCAACGACTACGATACGGCGGACGGCACCTGCGTCCGCGACTACATCCATGTGGTGGACCTGGCGCGCGCGCATGTGTCGGCATTGCGATGGATGGCCGAGGCGGCGGGGTCGTGCGAGACCTTCAACATCGGCACCGGCAGGGGCAACAGCGTGCTGGAGGTGCTGCGTACGTTCCAGGAGGAGAACGGAGTGCAGGTGCCCTTCGTGATCGGTCCGCGGCGTGAGGGCGATGTGCCGGCGGTCTATGCCGATGTGCGCCGCAGCCGGAAGGTGCTCGGTTGGAGCAGCACGTTGACCCTGCGGGACGCCTTGCGGGATGCGTGGCGTTGGCAGGGCCGACTGGCGCAGGGATAAGGACTGAAGACTCCTCAGATCCACCACCCGAACATCACGCTGGCGAACATCACCACCGCGCCGAGCGCACCGCCCGCATGCACCTGTGCAGGGCTGTGATCCCCCACCAACAAACGTGCGGAACCCAAGGCGCCCCAAGCCACGAAAGCGGTGGCCAAGAGGGCCGGGACGTAGAGGCGGTCCACCAGTACCAGGGCCGACAAGGCCCCCACCACACCGCCGAACCCCAACTGGTGCAGGCTGATCTTCCAGCGTAGGGTGATCAATGATGCGAGCGCCAACGCCAGCAAGGAGCCGAAGAGGAGGCTCAGGGTCGGTGGGTGGGCGATGGTGCGGCGCAACAGCCAGTAGGCCATGCCATGGTACAGCAGGGTCACCAGCATCACCGGTATACGATCGCGTCGGAGAGGCAGCTGCAATGATCCCACCACACCGCTGCGCTGCAGCATCCAAGTGCTCATCAGGGGGAACAGGGCGGTCATCACCAGCACCATGCCATAGAGCACCAGCACCTGGATACTGTTACCGTACGCGAGGGCCAGGTAGGGATCCAGTGAGAAGATCATCACCACCAGCAGCGTGGGCATCCACACCGGATGCAGCAGCACGGAAAGGACGCGGGCCACGGTGCGCATCAGAGCTCCTTCCGCAGGCGCGCCACGGGGATGTGCAGCTGTTCGCGGTACTTGGCCACGGTGCGCCGTGCGATGTTGTAGCCCTTGCCCTTCAACAGGGCGGTGAGCTCGTCATCGGTGAGCGGATTGTGCTTGTCCTCCGCATCGATGGCGTCGTTGAGGATCTTCTTCACCTCACGCGTGCTCACCTCCTCACCACTGTCGGTGCTGAGGCTCTCGCTGAAGAAGTACTTCAGGCTGAAGGTGCCGTAGTTGGTCTGCACGTACTTGCTGTTGGCCACGCGGCTCACCGTGCTGATGTCCATGCCCACCTTCTCGGCGATGTCCTTCAGGATCATCGGCTTCATCTTGGTCTCGTCGCCGGTGAGGAAGAAGCCGCGCTGGTGCTCCATGATGGCCTCCATGGTCACCAGCAGGGTGTTCTGGCGCTGTTTGATGGCGTCGATGAACCACTTGGCGGAGTCGAGCTTCTGCTTGATGAAGACCAAGGCGTCCTTGGCGTCCTTGTCCTTCTTGTTGCGCTGGTACTCCTTGATCATGTCGCGGTACTGCTTGCTCACGCGCAGCTCCGGGGCGTTGCGTCCGTTGAGCAGCAGCTCGAGCTGTCCGTCGATGGTGTTGATCACGAAGTCGGGCACGATCTCCTGCACCGGCTTGTCGGTCTCGCGGCCGGTGTTGCCGGGCTTGGGGTTGAGGTGCAGGATCTCCTCGATGGCGTCCTTCAAGGCATCCTCATCGATCTCCAACCGCTCCATGATACGGTCGTAGTGCTTCTTGGTGAAGGCGTCGAACTGCTTGTCCACGATGGCCTGGGCTGTTACGGACGACACCGTCTTGGGCATGCGCTCCAGTTGCAGCAACAGGCATTCGCGCAGGTCGCGGGCGGCTACTCCGGCGGGATCCAGCGCCTGTACCTCCTTCAACGCCGCCTCCAGGTCCTCCTTCTCGGCCATCACATTGGCGGTGAAGGCCAGGTCGTTCACGATGGCATCGAGTTCGCGGCGCAGGTAGCCGTCCTCGTCGAGGTTGCCGATCAGGTGCTCGCACAGGACGGCGGTGCGTTCATCGATGTCGCGCAGCCCGAGCTGTGCGCGCAGGTTCTCCTGGAAGGTGATGCCACCGGCCAGCGGCATGTCGCGGTCCTCTTCATCCGGACCGGTGTTGCGCACGCTCAGTTTGTAGTCCGGCGTGTCATCGTCCTGGAAGTAGTCGCTGAGGTCGAACTCATCGTTGCTCTTCTCGGTCTCGTCCGCCCCTTCGCCTTCGCTTTCGGTGATGGCCTGCTCCTCGCTGGGCATCTCCTCCTCATCGTGGTCCTCCCCCTCCTCGAGGGCGGGATTCTCCTCCATCTCCTGTTTGATGCGCTGCTCCAGTTCGAGCGTAGGCACCTGCAGCAGCTTCATGAGCTGGATCTGCTGGGGGCTCAGCTTCTGCTGGAGCTTCTGCGACAAATACTGCTTGAGCATGTTCTCGTTCCTCGGCAATGGTGCGCCTCGGTGGATGCGGGACGAAATTACGGCGGGCCGTTCCGGCTCCGGGACAAGCGAACGCCGAAAGGCTCACTTCGGTTCGAAGACCTGCACCCGCAGATCGTCCACCCGCCAGGTGCTGCCGTCCTGCGACCAGAGATAGACCTTCACATCATCCTGTGTGGAACGCACTTCAGGCGTGAGGTAATCCATCGTGATCGGAACGGTGCGGGCGCCCACGGGAAGCGGAAGCGGCCAGGTCCCGGTGCGGTACTTGTACGATCGGCCATCGTGATGGAAGGCCACCACGAGCACCGGGGGAACACCTCGGACGGTGTCCGGAACCAGGAGATCGGCGGTGACCCGGAGCCAGGCGTGGTCCTTTGCGGTGATGGCGCTGTAGGGCACATGGGGTCCGGGCGAATAGGGATCCTGTGCGGAAAGCGTCATCACGCTGTCCGGTCGATCGTCGAAGCGATCGAGGAAGAGCTCGCGTTGGTCGTACCCGGCTTCATCGGACAGATGCTCAGCGCCGTCGGTGGATCGGTCCACCATCAATAGACCTTCGGCAGCGGCGGGTACGCTCAGCCGACCGAAGATGGCCGCATAGTAGGCACCGGTCACGCGGTCCTTCGGCAGCACCCGGCAGTACCATTGCAAGGTCTGGAAGAGGTTCAACAGCACGAAGCCTGCG
>DASWWQ010000199.1:0-18045 GCA_036405935.1 Flavobacteriales bacterium | reverse complement strand
CACCGTGGCGGTGGTGCTGAAGGCGGCACAATCACCGGAGGCGGCCACCGTGTACGTGATCGTGTAAGGACCACCGGGCGTGCTCAGGCTGGGGTTGATGGTACCCGTGCTGGCGTTGATGCTCACTGCGGCAGGAGCCGTGTACGTACCACCGGCGGTTCCCGTGCGGGTCACCGTGGCCGAGGTGCTGCTCGCACACAGCGGGCTGCCATAGCTGATGGTGGCCGAGGGAGCCGCGGTTACCGTGGCCGATACGTTGCCGGATGCATTGCCGCAGGCATTGGTCACCGTCACCGTATAAGTGCCGGAGGCCGGGCTGTTCACCGTTACGTTCTGTGAGGTGTTGTTGGGGCTGAAGCTGACACCGGCAGGACCGGTCCAAAGGAAGGTGGCACCGTCGGAGGTACCCGTGAAGGAACTGCTCAGGTTCAACGAACCGGTGCTGCAAACCGTACCGCTGTTGTTGGTCGCCACCACGTTCGTGGGCGCGATACAACTGGGAGGACAGCTGCCCAATTGAACGGTGGTGCTTTCAATGGTGCTCACCGGGGTGAATTCCACACCACCCAGACCGATGTAGAAGCTCAGGTTGCTCCCCGCGCCTTCCGGAACGTTGCGTACGATCTCGAAAGTGCCGCAATCGCCTGCACCCAAGGTCACGGGCAATACCGCAAAGTCCACCCACGTGTTCGCTGCAAAGGAGCAACTGGTGGGAAACTGCGTGCCGCTGGTGGCGGTGTAGTTCTGATAGCGGAAGGTCTCGTGATCGACCTCGCCCAAGGGGTTCTCTCCCAAGGATGCGCCTACCACCATGCAGGTGTTGGGCAGGTTCTCGATCTGGTCGGGCTCTCCGAGGGATCCTCCTTCCGAGGTCAACCAACGCACCGTGAAGGAAACGTTGAACAGACCATCGGCACGCGTCCAGGTATTGTTGGGCCGGAGCTGGACCATCAGCGCGTCCTCGCCGAAGGGCAACAGCCGGATGTCGATGCGCGTCACGTCAGCTTGGGCACTGGCCGAGCTGACCAACGCTGCGGACGCCAAGAGGCCAAGGGCCCACTTCTTGGTCCGTTGCAGCCAGGGTCGGTTTTTGATCATGGTCATCTAGAGGTTAAGGTCGAGCGGGTAAAGTTTTCAAGATTAGGACATTTTCACGGAAGTTGCTCCATCCGTGTGTTGGTGGGTACCGTCCCCCCCACGCTGAGCAGGACCGGATCCCGGTCGTTGCCACCGCCGGTGTACTTCACGGTGCCGTCCAAGTTCACATCCCCTGCCAGATAACCGTTGACGGTGGCCGTTGGGACGGTACCGCCGATGGCCTGCAGGATGAGGTCGCGGTCGTTGCCGCCACCGGTGTATTTGATCTGGTTGTCGGACAGCACGTTGCCCGACCATAACGTCATCCGCGTGCCCACCGTGCGCCGGGCATCGGTGCCCCAGGTGGCCGTGGCGTTGCTGGTCAGGTCTACCGCGGTGGGTGTGGCCGAGAGCGCGTACGCGGAGGCCGTCATCACCCCGAGGTGGTTCCGATGGCGCACCACCACCCGATAGCTGTCATCGGCCAGGCCCATGGCCACTTCTCGGCGACCGTCCAGTTCCACCACATCACCATCGCGTTGCAAAAGCGCGGGGCGTGAGCGAAGTACCGTTGCCGCACCGGAACCGGTCCGCAATTCGAGCCATACCCAGTCCACGATCGCGTCGTTTCCGGTCATCGCAAGCACGGAGGGAGCCACCTTGCGGATGTGGTCGCCCACGGCGGTATAGCCCAGCGCGGTGTAAGGCTCCACCTCGGGGATGCGTCCGTTCACCCGCAGGGCATCGCCCATCAGGCCGGTCGCCGCCACATAAGGACCGTCCAGCAGTACATCCACCGCCACGAGGGCGGTGCGGGTCTCCCCTTCCGTCACATGGATCCATTGGTCGGCGGCCGGTCTGCGGATCCGGTCGACCGTTCCTGATGGCCAACGGATCACCGCGGAATCGGCTTCCAACTGTGCGCCCAGGCCGAAATGCGCCGTGAACGAGCATACCATGCCGTAGCTCTCTCCCGCCCGGATCTCGCGGATCTGCGTACCCCAAGGACCATAAAGGGTGACCCGCGCGCCCACTCCATCCCGGTTGCTCTGCACCCCGCGCAGATCGAAGTTCAGGAAATGGTTCGTATTGCCGTTGTTGAGGTACAGCTGGTCGTTCAGCGTACTGCTGTAGCCCACGTATCCATTGCCGTAGCTCGCATAGACGTCGATGGTCCCGTTGTGGTCCAGGTCTCCGAGGGCGAAGGAGTGCAGGATGTAACCGGCAGCGGGCTCGGGAAGCATGTTCGGCATCGATGTGAAAGTGCCGTTCCCGTTGCCGTGGAAATAGTACTCCGCACCCGGCCCTCCGAGGTTGCCCGCCGTGATCAGGTCCAGGAAGCCATCGTTGTCCAGGTCCTCCAGCTTGGCCTGAAGGAACGAGGCGGTGATGGCCAGTCCGCTTCCGGCGGTGGCGTTGGTGAAATGCCCGGTGCCATCGTTGAGGAACACCTGCATGGTGGTGGAGTGGTTGGTGATCACCGCATCCAGGTCGCCGTCATTGTCGATGTCACCGAAATCGGTGGTCCAGGACTGTTCCCTGCTCTGCATGCCGAAAGCCAAGGCCTGGTCGGAATATTGGTTGCTCGCATCCCGCACGAACAGACGGTTCCAGCGCCGGGGATCAGCGGAGTTCGTCACGCCTTGGCGGCACTTGGCGATGAAGAGATCCACGTCGCCGTCATTGTCGAAATCCGTCCATACGCTGCCGTAGTTCCCGCTCATGTCCGATGTGGGATCGGTGGCGAAGTTGATGTAGTTGTTGTAGGACACGGCGCCCGAGCCGTTGTTCAGCCAGATCCGTGGAGCCGCATCGTCGTGGCAGCCGAAGACATCGAGCCAACCGTCGTTGTCCACGTCCACCATGTTCATGCATTGCATGAACATGACGCCTTGGTCCAACTGGGAAAGGGCGGACACACCGCGGGCATCGATGGAGAGGAAATGGCCGCTCTGTCCGCTACCGCCGCTCACCAGGTCCTTGTGGCCGTCATGGTCGGTATCGCCCACTGCGAAACCCCATTGTGCGGTGGTCGCCATGGCGCCGTAGGCGTGCTGGGTGAAGGTGCCGGCCGCGGAACCGTATTCGATCTGGACGGTACGCGATTGGTGAAGCCGGATGATGTCGTCGAAGCCATCCCCATCCATGTCCGCCACACCCACGCAACCGCCGGACCGACCGGAAGGGTTGGCCAGCAGGTCCGACCGGCGGGTGAAGGTCTGACCGGAGACCGCTTGGGCCAGGGTGGTGGTGAGAAGGAGGGTGGGAAGGACGCGAGGAGGGAAAACCTGCATGAAGAGCTTTCAGGGATGGCGAAAGTACCGGGAGCGGAAGGGCGCTGTCAAGCCATTGAACCTAATGATATACCGGCGTTCACAGCGGCTTTCCGATCCGTTCATGGCAGCTGTTCGGGCAAGGTGGCCGTAGGCACCACCCCGCCGATGTTCAGCAGCACCCGATCCCGGTCATTGCCCACCCCGGTGTACTTGATCACACCGCTCAGGTCAACGTCCTCACGCAGGTAGCCCGTAACCGTATGGGTCGGGGTGGTTCCTCCCAGCACCGCCAGGATGGGATCCCGGTCATTGCTGTTCCCCGTGTACTTCAGGAGCGCATCCCGATAGGTGTTCCCCGCCCACATCACCTGATAGGCTCCCACGGTCTTGCGCGCACCACTACCCCATACCGGGGTGGCGGTCAGGCGCAGGTCGATATCCGTGGCCGTTGCGCCCAGGGTGATGGGCGAGGCGGTCATGACACCGAAGTGGTTGCGGTGCCGAAGGGCCACATGGTAGCTGCCGGGTGCCACACCGAGGCCCACGGGTGAAACACCGTCCACTGCGACCACATCACCGTCCCGTTGCAGCAGCGCGCTGCGCGTGGCGAGCACCTGCCCGGGAACACTGGAACTGCGGAGCTCCACGAGCACCCAATCCACGATGGCGTTGTCTCCCGTCACCGCGAACACGCTGGGAGCCACGGTCTCCCCTCCTCCTCCTCCGATCTGGGTAAAGCCCATGGCGCTGTACGGTTCACCTTCGGGGATGAGCTCGTTCACCCGCAGATCATCACGCATCAGGCCGTTGCCGGCGTACGGACCATCGAGCAGGGCCTTCAGGCGAAGCACCACCGACAGGTTCGTGGCCATGCAGCTTCCGGTGATGCGGGGTACCATGGCGTTGCCGTCCGAACGCGCCGCATCGATCACCTCGCTGATGCACACCTGGGCGCCGGTCAAGGACAGGTAGTGGACCCGGCATAACGGGACATAGGCGGTGCCCTTGGCCACGCTGCTGTCCACATAGCTCATACCGATCACACGATCGCCGCCGAGCGTGCTGGACCACAGCAGCTCTCCCGCCACTTGTGGATTGAGGTTCTGCACGCTCTGCACCTGCAGGCCACTGAGGCGGAACTCCACCCCGAGCACACGGGCGGAGGGGTTGTGCATCTCGATGTCCACGTAACCCGCTGTGGTATTGATGGCCGCGATCCGCAGGTCCACGGTATCCAAGCTGGTGTATCCGCGCGGGAACTCGCACCACGGATGGTAGTGCAGCACGTGCTCCTGTTGGTCGTGCGCATGCTGCTGGTTGTAGCAGTTGGCCATCAATGCCGCATCCACCACGCTGATCCGTCCATCGTTGTTGAGGTCCGTGCAGGGCTCCGCATCGATATCGTTGCCCAGGATGCGCTGCACGTACTCCTGCGCATCCGGTTGGTCCTGGATGCCGTTGGCACTGAGATCCCCCGTCTTCGCGGCGCCGGAACAGGTGCCGGTGCAATCCTCCTTCACGCTCCCGAAGGACTGGCCGGTGCAGTCCACCACCGGAGCGCATCCGCTGACGATGCTGAACGACGGAACGTTCTGCGCGTTGCGGGTGATGTTGATGCAGACATGCGCGAAGTTGTTCGCGTAGTTCGTCTCATGACGCCCCAGTTTATCCGGCCGCTGCTGCCAGTTCGTTCGCACCACCATGGTGTACATACCGGCGGGCACATCGGTGATGTCCATCCAGTTGCAGGTGGTGCCGCTTCCGTACACATCGTAGCAACCGGCCGTGATCCCCATGGTGGAACAACCGTACTGGGCGGTATGCCCCGGCGTGCATCCGATGTCCATCACACAGAAGCCGTTCTTGAAACCCACCGGAACCGCCTGTGAGTTCTGGTCGAACAGCACGTAATCCGCGTAACCCTCGTAATGGGCGTGGCCATGGCAATTGTTGTAGCTGAACATCTGCGACTGCTGGTTGGCCGGGCCGATGAAGTAGTCGAGCTCGCCGATGTTGTTGATGCGCGTGGTGAAACGGATCACGTATCGCTGGCCGAAGCCGCGCACGCAACCCTCTTCCACCGCGCACACATCCGACACCGCTACGTTGTAGGTCCCCAAGGAGAGCGAGCTCTGCAGCGCCGCTTGGTCCACGGTGAGATCGGGACCCAAGGGACACTCGGGGCTTCCCGTGGCGATGCAACATCCGGAACAGGCGATGGTGGCCAGCGGATCGTAGTTGCACGAAGCGGGATCCATGCAACCCACCACCGGCCCGTTGTAGATGATCCGGAAGGTGACCGCGGAACAGCTTCCCGGTGCGGTACCCACGCGAAGATGATAAAGGAGCCCACCCTCCATGTTGGCGGTGATCACGGCCTGGCTGCCGCAACCGCCGTCGTTGTCATCGGCGAACGTCGCACCTTCCACCCCATCGCTGAGCACCAGGTTCTGGCAATTCATGTCGTACATCCACAACCGCGTGTCGCAGGTGTTCAGTCCGCAGGTGGTCACCGTGTAGGAACCCGTGGTGGGCAGGGTGAGGTCGTACCAACCTTCCAACGAGGAGGCCGTGACGGTGGCCAAGGTGGAGGGCAGGCCACCGATCGGGGCCAAGGTGATGGGCAATGGACCGGCACAAGCCTGCCCGGGTGCACAGTTGAAGGTGGTTTCCTCGTACGAACCGAATTGACCACCGCTCGTCACCAAGGTGCCGTCCAACCAGATGGAATAGGCACCATAGCCGTAGCTGTTGTGATAGATGCCGTCACCCGCCGTGTCGTTGATCCGGAAGAGCAGGCAGGCATTGGAAGGCACGCAGAGCGTGGTACCCGTGGAGGTACCGCTCGCCAACAGGGTATTGGTGGCCACGTTGCGTAACGTCCAGGTGGTCTCCTGCGGATAGTTGTCGGCCACGATATCGATCCGCACGCGGCTTTGACCGGCGGGACAGGCATAATCACAGGTGCCGTTCTCCAGGTTGTAGGAGGAGGAATAGTTGGCGGCGGTGGGATCGGTGCAACCGGGGGCGGCCACCAGGCTTCGCACCACCACATCATCGATCGCGATATCGCTCAATTCTCCCGAACCGGTGATGGCCCGGAAACGCAGGCGCACATCGGTCTGTCCGGCGTAGGCCGACAGGTTGATCCACCCCTGCTTCCAATACCCGCCCTGGTCACCCGTGCGCGACCAGAGCGAGGACACGATGCTTCCGTTCACATTGAGGTCCACATGCAGCGAACCCATCTGCGCGCCTTGCATGTGGTACCAGAAGGTGACATAGGGATCGGAAAGACCACTGAGGTTGTAGCAATCGCTCTGCAGGATGGCCGACCTGGCCGGACTGGCACCAGCACCCGAAGCCTCCACATACATGTACTTGCCTTGGGTGTTGTTGCCCGTGTGGTCACCGATGGGACCGGTGGCGGCCGTAGGCGTTCCGTTGTTGTCCACGTACCAGTCCAGATCGTCCGAACCCAGGTTGGCCCAACCGGATATCAGCGTACCGGGCGTACCCACGGTGGCGGAAGTGAAGGGCTGGGAGGAAGGGAACGAATTGATGCATTGGGCCTGCACCCCGAGGGTGAGGAGCAGAGCGGCCGGAAGAGCCGTTGTGGTGCGGAGCATGATCGTGGAGCGGGAGTAGGGATCGTGGATCAGGGAAGTTGTTCCGCACGGGTGTTGGTGGGCACCACGCCGCCGATGTTGAGAAGAATGGGATCACGGTCGTTGCCGGTACCGGTGTAGCGCACGCGTCCGTCGAGGTTGCTGTCCTCCACGTAGTAGCCGACCACCTCGTTGGTGGGCACCACACCCCCGATGCGCAACAGAATGGGGTCCCGGTCGTTGGCCGAACCCGTGTAGCGCAGGATACCATCCCTCAGGGCATTGCCGGCCCAGAGGAGCCGGACGGCACCCTGCGTCTTGCGCGCATCGGTGCCGAAGGTGGCCATGGCGCTGGCCGTGAAGTCCAATGTGGTGATGGTGCCGGAAAGGGACATCGCTGCGGAGGTCATGCAACCCAGATGGTTGCGGTGCCGCACCGCCACGTGGTAGTTGCCGCCGCCCACACCGAAGGAGACGGCAGAGGTTCCATCCACATCCACGATATCGCCATCCCGTTGCAGCAAGGCTTGTCGCGTGGCCAGCACGGTGGTGGGTGTGGTGGCGCTCCGCAGTTCCAAGCGGATCCAATCCACAACGGCATTGTCACCAGTGACCGCCAGTACCGCAGGAGCAACGGTCTCACCCCCGCCTCCCGCCGCTTGGCTGAAACCGAGGGCCGTATACGGCTCGGTCGTCGGCACCGGACCCAAGGTGCGCAACCCGTCGGCCATACGACCGGTGGCAACCTCGTAAGGTCCGTCCAAGAACACCTTCGCGCCCAAACGCACCACGGCCGCGCCGGTGATGCTGAAGTCCTGGTTGCTGATGTCGTAGAAGATGTTGGCGTTGGCCCTCACCATGATCCGGGCGGTGGTGGTGGACACATTGGGAAGCGTCACGCTCTGCGAACCGTCATTGGGCGTGGCGGAGAGCAAGGTGTAGGGATAGGTGTTGCCCCCATCCACGCTCAGCAGGATATCCACGTTCGCGCAGCTCACCGGGCTGGCCGTGGTGCCGGCGACATCCCATGTTACCGTTTGCGCACTCAGGGCCGCCCAAGAAACGGCGGTGTTCGGCACGGTCACCAGGAACGGACCGGCCGTTCCGTTCACGGTCACCACCATGTTGTCCTGCGCGTTGCACCCGCCACCCGGCGCATTGTCCCGAACGGTGAACCGGAAGTTGTAGGTGCGCCCCACATTGCTGAGCACTTCCCAAGTGGGCATCGTATTGCCGATGACGGCCGGGAGCATGGGCATGTACCTCACCGGCGTGTTCACCGGCATGAAAGGACGGAACGCGGGACCTCCCGTGTTGGTGGCCGTGGGCGGTTGGGTGGCCACCGCATTGTCCATCTGCTCCCAACTGTACGTGAGCGGATCGGAGCCATCGGCATCGGTCGCGGTACCCGTCAGGATGAACGGAGTGCCCTTGGGGATCGTACGGTCCGCACCGGCATTGGCCGTAGGAGCGGCGTTCACGATATCCGTTTCCACCGGACAGGTGTGCGAGGCCTGTGCAACGAAAGCGTGCATCTCCTGCAACGAATAACCGCCGAACATGGCGATGCTGTTGCTGGCCACATCGGGAGCGCAGATACCCGCATAGCCCATGATGGTGATGCCGCTGCCCACTTCACGTGCCGCAATGGAGGCGCGATTGCAGTTGTTGTTCTGGGTGTGGTTGCCACCGAACTGATGGCCCATCTCGTGCGCCACATAATCGATGTCGAACGGATCACCCACCGGTGCACTGCTGCCCGTAACGCCACCCGCCTTGTCCACCGTGCACACGCTCTGCAGATAGGCGACACCACCACCGCCGGTGCTGAACACATGGCCGATGTCGTAGCCCGAACTGCCGATCACCGCGTTGCACTTGGTGATGTTCTGCCCCAGCATCGCTCCTCCATCGTTGTTGGAGTAGCCATCGGTCACGCTGTTGAGGAAGACGAGGTCATCGTTGTTCGCCACCATCACCATGGTCAGGGTCATGTCCTTCTCGTACACACCGTTCACACGGTTCATGGTGGTGGCCATCGCGGCCAGTGCACCCGATACGGTACCTCCATGGAATGCGGCGTACTCACCGGTGCAGGCCAACGCCAAGCGGTAGGTCCGCAGGGTACAATCGCCGGCGCGACCAGCATCCATCCCGGCGATCAGGTCACGGGTGCGGGCCTCGGCGGCAGCGATGTCGTTCACTTGGTCATAGGTGCAATAGGCTCCGTTGGGAATGCTTGTCCGCACCAGGTCGCCTTTGCGATAGACCTGGTGGGCTCGGTCGTTGCCTTGGAACACCGGATCGATGAACACATCATCACCGGCCAGGCCTTGGATCATGGCGTGGAAGCCATGCGGCGTCACATCGAACTTGATGCGGATCCGTGGATCACCCTGCGCCCGGCCCGTGAAGGTGCGGATCTCCGGATAGCGTGCCTGCAATTCCGGATGGAACACCGGAACACCAGCGAAGTCGAACAGCAAGGCGGTTCCGTCCGGCATGGGCAAGGCGATGGTCCGCCGCACCGTCGGATCGGCCCAACTTCCTTCGGGTGCACCCAGAAGATCAGCGCGGAGCGCAGCGATATCGAAGTAGCCCGCCCGCACCCTGGAAGGGTTTATCACCCGTTGGCCCCGAGTGACGGCCAGTTGTTCCAAGGGAACGTCACGCCAGTGAACGGCCGAAAGCACGACCTGGGCATGAGCGTAGGACCCGAGGAGGACGAGGATGGAGCAGGACAGGATACGGCACATCCCTGCACCTCGCATGGTAGTGGTCATGGCGGAGGAGGAAGAGAAAAAGGGCGACTACTTGCGGATGACCCGGCGCACGATCTCCGTGTCCGTGCCATGCAAGCGCAGCAGGTACACCCCGGCCGCGAAAGGAGCCATATCCAAGGTACCGCGCCAAGGGCTGCTGACCACACCCAAGGAGCGCTGCCAGACCACGCTACCCACGGCGTCCACCAACTGAAGGTCCAAGCGTTCGGCCTCCTTCGGTGTGAAGGAGATGACGCTCTCGCGGTCCGTGGGGTTCGGCATCACCTGCAGATCATCGCCTGCGGGGCGTCCGGCTTCCACTCCGGTGCTCAGGCCCTCGTAGATCTCACCGGTCTGGTCCAGACCGCCCAATGACACGTAGAATGACCCATTGTGCAGATCGGTCCAGTCATCGTTGACCAGGCCGAAAGTGGTCGGGCCGCCTTCCACAGCGATACGACCGATCGCATATTCCTGACCTGCGGCCCAAGCGGCATCGGTCCAATTCAGCGCCGTGGAACCTACGCTCACGAAGATCTGATAGCGCGACCCATCAGCATCGATCTCCACATCGCTTTTCATCAGGGGTACATGCTGCAACGAAGGTGCGACCTGCTCGATCTCGCCCAGATGCACATCCGATGAAGCATTCCATCGGATGGTGAAGACCACGTTGCTCACGATGCCATCGAAGGCTTCCTGCGGGCGCAGGCGCACCTCGAGCCGCCCATCCTCCGTGGGCACCATGGTGATATCCACCGTGTTGGCCTCGGCTGCAGTGGCCCAAAGCCCCCAGCCCAACAACACCCCCCCGATGTGTAGCATGTTCCTCATGCTGGCAAGGTAATACAACATCGGGCCGAGAGGAAAGCCCCCTTCGACCAAGCCCCGGAATTGCCCGATCAAAGCAACGAAGCAACGATACGATCCACCGTAACCCCTTCGGCTTCAGCCTTATAGTTACGCACCAACCGGTGCCGGAGGATGGGGGCGGCAACGGCTTGGACGTCCTCGATATCGGGGCTGAAACGCCCCTTGGTGAGCGCATGGCATTTCGCACCCAGCACGAGGAATTGACCGGCCCGAGGACCAGCGCCCCAACTCACATTGTCCTTGATGATCGCGGGGACATCCTTGCCGCCCGGGCGGGTCCGCGTGGTGAGCTTCACGGCATATTCCACCACATTATCGGCGATGGGTACACGACGCACCAGGGCTTGGAACCGCTGGATCTCCTCGGCCGAAAGCACGGGCACCACGGAAGGGCGCGCTTCACCGGTGGTGGCCTTCACGATGGCCAGTTCATCCGCGTAACTGGGATAATCCACATGGATATTGAACATGAAACGGTCCAGCTGGGCCTCCGGCAAGGGATAGGTACCCTCCTGCTCGATGGGGTTCTGCGTGGCCAGCACGAAGAAAGGCTCCGGGAGCGGGAAGGTCTGTCCCGCGGCAGTGACCGCCCTTTCCTGCATGGCCTCGAGCAACGCGGCCTGCGTCTTCGGCGGGGTCCGGTTGATCTCGTCCGCGAGGATGATGTTGGCGAACAGGGGCCCTTTGACGAAGCGGAAACGGCGGTCCTGGTCGAGGATCTCCGAACCGATGATGTCACTGGGCATCAGGTCGGGAGTGAACTGGATCCGGTTGAAGCTCAAGCCCAGGCTCTGACCGATGGTGTTGACCAACAGGGTCTTCGCCAAGCCCGGCACGCCCACCAGCAGGCAATGGCCCCGGCTGAAGATGGCGATGAGGGTTTCCTCCACGATCCGGTCCTGGCCGATGATGACCTGGCCGATGGTGGCCTTCAAGGCACGGTACTTCTCCCCGAAATGCTCAACGGCCCTCACATCACTGCTCTCTACGCTCATGCTACGGTCTTTGGGTGGTGGGCAAGTTAGGTCGGCGGTCGCGCTTCATTCGGCTGTGGGCCTCACCCAAGCGTGTTCGAAGGGACAGGTCGCGTAGTCCGGTATGATCCGCACCCAGGTGTTGGGTAGTTTGTCGGCCATCCATTCCTTCACCGCGCGTTGCCGCACACGCCCTTCGGCGGCCTGTGTCACCAGTGGATAATCCAGCACGAGGTCCATCTTGTGCGGCTCGGTGCGCTTCACAAGGCGGAAGACCCGGTAGCCCTTCTTCCCCCCCGCCTCGTCGAAGGCCTGGGGCTCGCTGATCTGGCCGGCCACCAGCTTGTCCACCACGAAGAAGGTCTGTTGATCGAGGTCCCCGATGGCCCAGCGGTTGCTGTTGGTGTTGGGTTCGATGACCAGTCCATTGCTGCCCTTGGTATCCTCGTCATCGTTGTGGGCGGTGGCCACGGTGCTGAAGTCCAGCTTCCCATCTCGCACCAAGGTCATCAGGCTGTCGAGGTCCAGCTTGGCCTTGCGCATGTCCTCGGTGGAGATCTTCGGCGACATCAGGATGTGGCGGGCGTTGTAGCGCTCCCCCTTCCGATCGATCATCTGCATGATGTGGTAGCCGTACTGCGTCCTGAACACGGGGCTGATCTCGCCGTCCTTCAGGCTCATGGCCACGGCATCGAACTCCGGCACCATCACCCCTTGGGGCACCATGCCCAGCTCCCCGCATTTGGCGGCCGAGCCGGGATCCTCGCTGTAAAGAACGGCCACGGTGCAGAAATCCTTCTCCCCCTTCACGATGGCCGTGCGGTATTCCTCCAGCTTCTGACGCACGCGGCGGTCCTCCTCCTGGGTGGGTTTCGCATAGCGCACCACCCGTGCGAACTCCACGCCGGCGTTGATGAAGGGCAGACTGTCCGCAGGGATGCTACGGAAGAACCGTTCCACCTCCTTGGGTGTCACGTGCACATCGCCGGTGATCTTCTGCTGCATCTGCTGGCCCAGCATCATGTCGGAGACCTGTTCCCGGAAATCCGCCTTGATCTCGTTGATCGACTTTCCATAGAACTGCTCGAGCTTCTCGGCTCCGCCGATCTGCTGTTCGAAATAGCGTATCCGGCGATCGAGCTCGGCCTCCACCTGGGCGGCATCGGGCACCACACTATCGATGCGGGCCTGTTCCAGCAGCAGCTCCTGGTAGAGGATGTCCTCCAGTTCACCGCAGATCACCTGGTCCGTGATGTCCTCCCCTTGCTGCCGGGCCTGCACCAGACGACCGGCGAGATCGCTGTAGAGCACGATCCGGCCGGCCACGTTGGCGATCACGCGGTCCACCAGTTGGCCCGGGGGCAGCGGTGCGAGGGTATCCTGCGCGTGGGCCGTACCCGCTGCCGCGAGCACGACGATCAGGGCCGTTGCCGCCCTAGCGGATGCGCACCTCCTTGTTGGCCAATGCTTCATGGTACAGGTCTTCACGCATGCGGGCGATGAGCTGCAGCTTGCGTTGGTTGATGAGGATGGAGCGGATGCTCGCGCCGGCGAGGGCCAAGGGCGAAACACTGTCCTTCAAACGATGTTCGATGATGTCCACGAAGTAAGTACCCGAACTGTCCTGCTCGGTGAACCGGGCGTGCCGAGGCAGCCAGTCCGTGGGATTCTCGGGCCGTACGGGTACGTGCTGTTGCAGTTCCTTGAACTCGATCCAGGCCTCGTGCGTGTCGTTGATGACGGAGCCCTGCCGGGCCAGGAGCACTTCGAGCTCATGCCGGTCATCGTCCGTATCGCGGCCCCAGAGTTCGTTCACCTTGCGCAGCAGCTTCGCATCGTTGCCCCGGATCTTGAACCAACGCGCGCGTACGATATTGTCCTTGAGCTCGAAGTTCTTGCGGTTCTCCTCGTAGTACTTGGCGATCTCCGCATCGGATACGGCGGTGTCCAGCTTCTGTGCCACCAGCGCCTGCTCATAGGCGTAGGTGATCAGCGATTCGCGGTAGCTGCGCAACCGGTCCTCCACGTTCTTATCGGCCTCGTCGAGGTTGTCCTCGGCCTTGCGCAGCACCACCCGTTCCCGCGCCCAGTTGTCCATGAAACGGCGGGCCATGGCCGAGCTATCCTCGGGCGGGGTGCCCAAAGGGATCACCTGCCGCAGGTCGCTCCGGTACAAACGTTGGTCGTAGGCCTCGGCCACCACTTGATCGTCCTCGGGATCCGGATCGGTGCGGCACGCGGAAAGAACGAGGGCGGCGATCCACGCCGCCCTCGCCATCGTCCGTGCCAGGACACGTTCCTTCATTCGGTCACTTGATGCTGTAGAGCACATCCTGCTCCACCACCACCGGGTATTTGGCGCGCAGTTCCTTGATCCAATCCTTCTCCAGTTGGTCCTGATAGGCGGCGGTCACCAGGCCCTTGGCCTCGTTGAGGGGTTTGGGTTCGGCGGGTACCACACGAAGCAGGTCCACCACCACCACCTTGCCATCCATGGCCATGTCGTTCGTGAGCCCGGGTTGCGCGAGCCCCTTGAGGAAAGGTTTCTCTTCCACGGACCACAGGCCGTTCTCCACGGTGAGGGCACCCGGCTTGTTCTTGTTCACCGCGGCCAGCAGTTCGTCACCACGCTTCCCCTTCTTGTACTGGTCGCGCATGCGCTTGCTCACTTCCGCATCGGCGGCGGTGTAGATGGCGGCCTGGAAACGCACGGGATGGAGGTAGTCCATCTTGTGCTGGTCGTAGTACGACTGCAAGCCCAAGGTGTCCTTCACGGCCTTGCTCCAGACCTTCTGGTCGGTGAGTTCGAAGAGCAGGATGCCATCGCGGTATTCCTTCATCAGCAGCTTGAAGTCGGGGTACTTCTGTTCCAGGCGTGAATCCTCGTATTCCAGCATCTTATCGTCCACGAAGGTCTTGTAACGCTCGGCCACATAGGTGGTGATGGGCTGCTTGGGCTCCTTCCGCTGGCGGGTTTCGAGATAGGTGAGCAGATCGGACTGGGTGAAGCTCTTGCCATCCACGGTGAAGACGGGGCGTGTGGCCTTGGCCAAAACGGCGGCCGATGGCACCCATCCCTTCTGGGTGTCACGCACGACCACGGTGTCCGTGGGTTGCGCGGGTACCTCCTCCCCTTTGCGGCTGTGGGCCCCGATGGTCTTGCCGTTGCGGATCACCGCAGTGATCTCCCGGTCGTAGGTGAGCCCCTTATGCACGACGGTCTTCTCCATGGCATCCTTGCGGAGGAGGGTGTCCACCACCGTGGTGCCACGCAGGAAGATGGTGCTGTCGAGCATCTTCTCCACGGCCTTGATCTCCTTGGGGAATTCCTTGTAGTGGTAGCTGGTGCGCAGATCGGTGAGGAACTTCTTGCGCGTGATCTCCGCACGGCTGTCCCGTGCGATACGGGCCTTCAGGTCGGCCTTGGCTTCTTCGTAGGTCGGAGGCTTCTTGTACTCGAGGCGTTTCACCAGATGCCAGCCATAAGGGGTGCGGAAGGGCTCGCCGACCTCATCGTTGTTCTTGAGGGCGAAGGCCTGGTCCTCGAAGGCCTCGATCATCTTGCCGGTACCGAACATGGGCAGCTCCCCCCCCTTGCCGCTGGTACCGTCATCGTCGCTGTACTTCAGGGCCGCATCGGCGAAGGTCAACTCACCACTCTTCACGCGGGACTGGGCCTCGCGGATCTTGGCTTCGGCCGCGGCCTGCTTCTCGGGGGAATCGGTCTCCGAAGCGCGCACCATGATGTGGGCCACCCGGACCTCACCACGAGCGGGACGTTTGTCGGTGACCTTGATGATGTGGTAGCCGAAACGCGTGCGCACCGGCTGGCTCACTTGGCCCACCGGGGTGTTGAACGCGGCCGTTTCGAAGGGATAGACCATCTGAAGGGCGCTGAACCAACCGAGGTCGCCGCCGTTCTTCTCGGCGCTGGGGTCCTCGCTGCCCCCCTTTCCGGAGGCCACTTTGTTGAAGTCCTCCCCGCCCATTACACGGGTGCGCAGCGCGGTGATGCGCTTCCAGGCCGCAAGGGTATCCGCCGGCGTGGCATCGGGCTTCACATCGATCAGGATATGGCTCGCACGGATCTCCTGACCGAGCCGGTCGTAGGCCTCACGCATCAGTTCATCGTTCAGCTCGCGGTCGATCAGGTACGGCCGGGCGAGCTGCTTGCGGTAGCCATCGAGCTCGTTGCGGAACTTGGCCACGGTGTCCAGGCCGGCCTCCTCGGCGGCACGCACCTTCAGCTTGTAGTTGATGAAGAGGTCCAGGTACTCGTCCAAGGCCTGCTTGTTCACCGGGGCGTCCTTGTTGTTCTTCTTGTAGATGGCCTCGAACTCGCTCCGGGTCACGGGGCGGCCATCAACGGTCATCAACACGGGATCGGCAGGAGCAGCAGGAGCGGCCGGAGCGGCGGGCTTGTTCTGGGCGATCGCGGCGGCACTGATCAGGGTCAGCGTGGCGGCGACCAACATCCGGTTCATCATGGCTTGTAGTGGTCCGTTCGTTCGCAAAAGGGCGTCAAATGTAACCGGATCGCCCAGCGCCCGTTCGCGCCACCGCTCCGGTCGCCGTTAAATAGATCCAAGGGCTGGATCCTGCCGGCGACGGACCGGCTGTGCCACCTTTGCGGCCTTGCGGATCCCTGCGCATCTCTCCTACCTGCTGCGTTCCTTCCTGGCCTTCCTGGTCATCGGATCGCTCTTCCGCCTGCTCCTGCTGGTGGCCGTGATGGTGCAGTGGGCACCGGCCGAGCGTTCCCTCGCCGATGTGCTCACCGCCCTGCTCAACGGCATCCGCTTCGACACGGTGGTGGCCGGTTACGTCCTTCTCCTACCCTTCCTGCTCCTGAGCATCACCGCCTTGATCGGATACCATCGCCGAGGGGCGATGCAGGTGGTGCACCTGTTCCTCTGCGGGGTCGGCATCCTCTACGCCTTCCTGCTCGCCGCCGATATCCCCTACTTCCTCCATTTCTTCGCCCACCTCAGCTCGTCCGCCCTGCTGTGGACCGATGATGCCGGATACATGCTGGGCATGATCGCCCGTGAACCCAGCTTCTGGATGTACCTCGTGCCCTTCGTGCTGGTATGCTGGGCGCTGGTCCGTTGGTCGGCACAGGCACGTGACCGCTCCCTCGTCCAGGCGGAACAACCCCGACCTTCCCGCTGGGTGGTCGGGAGCCTTTCGCTGCTGACGGCTGCGCTGCTCCTCCTGGGCATCCGCGGGCGGGTGGACGAAAAGTCGCCCATCCGCAAAGGCACGGCCTACTTCTCCCAGGATCCCTTCCTCAATCAACTGGGGTCGAACGCCGCCTTCACCTTCGGCACGTCCATGCTCCACAAGCTGGTGGCCCCGGTGAAGCGGGTGGAGTTGATGGATGCCGAGGAGGCGGTGCGCCTGACCGCCGGGACGCTGGGTGCCGTGCCCGGAACGAACGCCTCCCCGATCGCGCGGCCGGTCCGTCCTGAAGGTCCCGCACGCCGCGCCAACGTGGTGATCGTGCTCCTGGAAAGCATGAGCGTGTTCAAGACCGGCCTGTACAACGGTCCCCCGCAGCTCACCCCCTTCCTCAACGGATTGAAGGAGCGCTCCTTGAGCTTCGATCGCACGTTCTCCGCCGGCATCCACACCTTCAACGGCATCTACTCCACGCTGTACTCCTTCCCGGCGCTCTACGACCAGCAACCCTTGGAGGAACTGCTGGACCGCGAGCATGCGGGCATCGGCAAGGTATTGGGCGACCAAGGCTGGGGCACCGTGTTCTTCACCACGCACGATGCGGAGTTCGACAACATGCGGGGGTTCCTGCTGGCCCACGGTTTCGACCGGGTGGTGTCGGAGGACGACTATCCGAGCGAACTCGTGGTGAGCACCAACGGCATCCCCGACCATCGCCTCTTCGAGCAGGCCATGCCCATCCTGGACGAGCTCGCGGAACAAGGACCCTTCCTCTCGGTGATGCTCACCACCAGCGACCACAAGCCCTACATCATCCCCGAGGACCTCGGCTTCCGTCCGCGTTCGGAGGATCCGCAGGACCGGATCGTGGAGTACGTGGACCGCTCGGTGCAGCACCTCTTCGAGATGGCCGCACGACGCCCTTGGTACGACAACACCATCTTCGTGCTGCTCGGTGATCACGGCATCAACATGGGCCATACGTACGACATGCCCCTCTCCTTCCACCATACGCCGTTGATCATCCATGCACCGGACGGCAGCATCCCACCGCAGCGCATCGGTGCACCGTGCGGACAGATCGATGTGGCACCCACGGTGCTGGGATTGCTGGACGTGCCCTGGACCAACACCACGCTGGGCATGGATGTGCTGAACGAACAGCGGCCGTGCATCGCCTTCTGTGCCGATGACCGCATCGGATGCCTGGACAGCACGCGCTACTTCATCCACCGGGCCGATGGCCGCGAGACGTTGTACCGCTATGCCGATCTCAGCACCGATGATCTCAGTG
>DASWWQ010000198.1:0-10364 GCA_036405935.1 Flavobacteriales bacterium | reverse complement strand
CCCGACGAAATAAAGATCGCCGCCCATCACGGTGAGGTAGCGCGGCTCCAGGCCGTACTCGCCCGGAAGCATGTCGCCCACCAACGCGGTGCCGCCTTCGGTCCCGTTGCTGCGCCACAGTTCGGCACCGACATCCGGCGTATTCGCGCGGAAGTAGAATCCCCCGGTGGCCAAGGTCAACTCGCTGATGCCCGCACTCTGTCCGAACCCCGCGAAGATGTTCTTGACCAACGTGGCCGAGCTGGCCGTGGTGCTCCACAACGAGTAGTTGTCGGTCATGGGCGTCCACGCGGAGAAGTAGGCCACGTCGCCGATCACCAGGGGCGCCACGGAGGCTGCGATGTCCAAAGGATGCTCCGTGATGGCCACCACGGTATTGCCGTCGGACGCATGGAGCTTCCGACCACCCGCATCCTCCGCTGTGAACACCACGACATCCCCCAGCGCGAAGAGCTTGGTGGGGATGCTCTCGTTGGGACCGCTCCAGATGTCGGCCACCATCACGGTGCCGGCCTCGGTGCCGTCGCTCCTCCAGAGTTCGCGCCCGTGCTCGGCGTCGCGCGCCATGAAGAACAGCGTGCCACCCACCGCGGTGAGGTGGTTGCCGAAGTCGGTTCCGTGGGCCGCACCGGGGTTGATGTCCTTCACCAGGTGCGATCCCGCCAACGTGCCGTCGGTGACCCATAGCTCCCAACCTTCGTCCGGCGTATAGGCCGTGAAGAAGAGCCGGTCGCCGCAGGGTGTCAGGTTCCGCGGGAACGCATCCAGCGTGGAGCCGCCGAAGTCGGCCACGAGTTCGGCTTGGGCCTGGACCGCACCGCAGCACAAGGTGACCACCAGACAAAGGGAGCTGCGCAACATGGTTGATGTTCGATGGCACAAAGCAGCGGTGCACCACTTGGATCCGCCATCACATGGAAGTGGGGGTCCTACTCCGGTACGCGGCACCAGAGGCGTTGGATGCCGAAGCGGTATTCCGCTTCGACGATCTCGATCCCCACGCGGTGCAGGACCCCGGTCAGGTCCTCTCGATCGAACTCCGTGACGTGGTCATCGTCGGTATGGATCAGCGTGTTGCCGAGGTCCTGACGGTAACGGTTCAAGTAGGTCTTATCGAAGTCGGGCACCTCGATGTACATCCACCGGAAAAAATCCTTGAACCGGCGCAGGAATTCCTCGGGACCGTCCAGATGCTCGAGGATGTGCGAGAGCACCAGCACATCGAAATCCTTCTTCTCCTCCTTCAGGAACTCCAAGGCATCCCGATGCACGAAGGATAGACCCGGCCGTTGGTGGCGTTCCCGGGCCCGGGCCACGGCACCGGGATCATGGTCCACCCCCACCGCCTGCGACACGTGCCTCGAGATCATCGCCGTGAGGTCACCGCTGGCACATCCCAGGTCGAGCAAGCGCATCTCCGGACGCAGATGCCGCATGAAGAAACGCTCCGCCGAAAGACGGTGCGGGTGCTGGTCGGGCGGATAGTGGTGGAAGGAAGCCTCCAGGGCCAACCGATCGAAGATCCATTCCAGGTCCAGGTACCACTTCAACTTGCGCCGTTTCGAGACCGGCAGGAACTGGTTCAACCGGTACAGCAATGACAGCGCCAGCACGCGCTTCTTCCGACGGGGAACCTGGATGCCCATGGCTCAGAACTCCGCGCTCTTCGGCGTGCGGGGGAAGGGGATCACATCGCGGATGTTGCCCATGCCGGTGACGAAGAGCACGAAACGCTCCAAGCCCAGGCCGAAGCCCGCGTGCGGCACCGTGCCGAAACGGCGCGTGTCGAGGTACCACCAGAGCTCGTCCTTGGGCACGCCCATCTCGTCCATGCGGGCCTCGAGCACATCCAGCCGCTCTTCCCGCTGGCTGCCGCCGATGATCTCACCGATGCCGGGGAAGAGCACGTCCATGGCGGCCACCGTGGTGCCTTTGTCGCTGAAGCCGAAGTCGCCCGGCGCATTGGTGCGCATGTAGAAGGCCTTGATCTTCCCGGGATAGCCCGTGACGATCACCGGCTTCTTGAAGTGCTTCTCCACGAGATGGCGCTCGTGCTCGCTCTGCAGATCGATGCCCCATTCCACGGGGAACTGGAACTGCTTCTTCTGGTGCGGCTTGCTGCGGAGCAGGATGTCGATGGCATCGGTGTAGGTGATGCGTTCGAAAGGGTTCTCCAGCACGAACCTCAAGCGATCGATGAGGCCGAGCTCCGCACGTTGCTCCTTCGGTTTGGTGGCCTCTTCCTCCTTCAGGCGGGCATCCAGGAAATGCAGATCGTCCATGCTGTTCTTCAGCACCCGGGCGATGAGGTGCTTGCACAAACCTTCCGCAAGATCCATGTTGCCGTACAGGTCCAGGAAGGCGCACTCGGGTTCGATCATCCAGAACTCCGCGAGGTGGCGTGCGGTGTTGCTGTTCTCCGCGCGGAAGGTGGGACCGAAGGTGTAGACCTTGCCCAGCGCCGTGGCCGCAAGCTCGCCCTGCAATTGACCGCTCACGGTGAGTCGGCTTTCGGCCCCGAAGAAATCCTCTTTCCAATCCACCTCCCCGTTGTCGTCCAAGGGCGGTTTCCGGGGATCGAGGGTACTCACCCGGAACATCTCACCCGCTCCCTCCGCATCGCTGGCCGTGATGATGGGACTGTGGAAATAGTTGTAGCCGAGCGAATCGAAGTACTCGTGGATACCGAAGCTCACCTGATGACGGATGCGGAAGATCGCGCTGTAGGTGTTCGTGCGGAAACGCAGATGGGCCTTCTCGCGCAGGAACTCCAGCGAGTGCTTCTTCGGCTGGATCGGGTACTTCTCCGGATCGCTGTCGCCCAGCAATTCAACATCGTTCACCTGCATTTCCACGCGCTGACCACTTCCTTGCGAGGGCACGATGACACCCGTGCACCGCACCGAGGCGCTGGTGGTGAAGCGCGAACGCACGGCCGCGTCCACCTTGTCCTGGTCGATCACGCACTGCAGGTTGAGGATTGTGCTGCCGTCGTTGAGCGCAATGAAACGGTCGTTGCGGAAGGTACGCACCCAGCCCGCCACGGTCACCGTGGTGTTCGTGAGCGCCTCATTGTCCAGCACGGACTTGATGGTGGTGATCGCCATGAGCGGAATAAGAATGCGGTAAAGGAACGAAGACCGGCGCATCCACGCCGTTGCCCCGAGGAGGGACCGAGCTACTTTTGCCCCATGTTCCGCGTATTCCCCGCCTGCTTCCTGGCCCTGACCCTGCTGCTCGCCTCCTGCGAAAAGGACGATGACAACGAGGGCTACCGCGCGGCCGGCATCACCTTCCGCAGCGATACCGGATACACCCATACCGATGACACGGTGGGCCTGGGCGACACCCTGCGCATCGAAGCGCTGGTGGCCGAAGGCTCCGAACGTCTGAGCAGGCTGTACGTGGAACGGGCCATCCTGGGCGGTGCCACGGTGCTCACGGACAGCATGGATTTCGGTGCCAACCCCACCGTCTTCCCCATCCGGGCCATCGTGGACGATGCCCCGGGGACGGAGATCTGGAGCGTGCGCGCCGTGGAGCGTGATGGGAACACCACCCGCCGCAGCCTTCGGTTCACGGTGACCGAATAGCCCCTCGCGCTTCGGTACATTCGCGGCTCCTTTCCGTCATGTACCGCACGCACACCTGTGGCGAACTCCGCCTTTCCGACGCCGGCAACACGGTGACCCTCTCCGGCTGGGTCCAGCGCACCCGCGACCTCGGCGGCATGACCTTCGTGGACCTGCGCGACCGCTACGGCATCACCCAGCTGGCCTTCAACCCCGGCAGCGAGGCCCAGCAGGCCTTGGTGGCCCAGGCCCGCACGCTGGGCCGCGAATTCGTGGTGCAGGCCACCGGCACCGTTAAGGAGCGCGAGAGCAAGAACCGCAACATCCCCACGGGTGAAGTGGAGATCGTGGTGCAGGAGCTCGATATCCTGAACGAAGCCAAGCTGCCCCCCTTCCTGATCGAGGACGAGACCGACGGTGGCGACGAGCTGCGGATGAAGTACCGCTACCTGGACCTGCGCCGCAACAACGTGCGCAAGAACCTCGAGCTGCGCCACAAGCTGGCCATCGCCGTGCGCAACTACCTCAGCGAACAGGATTTCCTGGAGGTGGAAACGCCCGTGCTGATCAAGAGCACTCCGGAAGGCGCACGCGACTTCGTGGTGCCCAGCCGCATGAACCAGGGTGAGTTCTATGCGCTGCCCCAAAGCCCGCAGACCTTCAAGCAATTGCTGATGGTGGCCGGCTTCGACCGGTATTTCCAGATCGTGAAGTGTTTCCGCGACGAGGATCTCCGTGCCGACCGCCAGCCCGAATTCACCCAGATCGACTGCGAAATGGCCTTCGTGGAGCGCGAGGACATCCTGCGCACCTTCGAGGGTCTGGCCAAGCACCTCTTCAGGACCATCCTCGGCAAGGAGTTCGACGAACCCTTCCTGCGCATGCCCTACGACGAGGCCATGCGTGACTACGGTTGCGACAAGCCGGACCTGCGGTTCGGGATGAAATTCCAGTACCTCACCCCCCAGCCCCCTCTCCCGGGGAGAGGGGGAGAAAACGGGACGGCGGACCTGGTGAAGGGCAAGGGCTTCAAGGTCTTCGATGACGCGGAGCTCGTGGTGGGCATCAACGCCGAGGGCTGCGCGAACTGGAGCCGCAAGCAGACCGATGCATTGATCGACTTCGTGAAACGCCCGCAGATCGGTGCCACCGGCATCGTGTTCGTGAAGTGGACCGAAGAGGGACTGAAAAGCACCGTGGACAAGTTCTACGGTCCGGAAGTGCTGCAACAGTGGGCCGAGTGCTTCGGCATGGCGCCAGGCGATCTGCTCTGCATCATGGCCGGTCCGGCCGACCGGACCCGCAAGCAACTGAATGAACTGCGCCTGCACCTCGGCGATACACTCGGCCTGCGTGATCCGTGGAGCTTCAAACCCTTGTGGGTGGTGGACTTCCCGCTGCTGGAGAAGGACGAGGAAAGCGGCCGCTGGCACGCCATGCACCATCCCTTCACCAGCCCGATCCCCGAGCATGCACACCTGCTGGAGAGCGACCCCGGCGCGGTGAAGGCCAACGCCTACGACCTGGTGATCAACGGCACGGAGATCGGCGGCGGCAGCATCCGTATCCATGATCGCAGCATGCAGGAAGCGATGTTCCGCGTGCTCGGTTTCACCGATGAGGAGGCCCGATACAAGTTCGGTTTCCTGCTGGATGCCTTCGAGTATGGTGCCCCCCCGCACGGTGGTGCGGCCTTCGGTTTCGACCGCTGGACCTCACTGTTCGGCGGCCGCAGCGACATCCGTGAGTTCATCGCCTTCCCCAAGAACAACGCCGGTCGTGATGTGATGATCGATGCCCCGAGCCGCATCGATGACATCCAGCTCAAGGAGTTGGGGATCGAGGTGAAGGGGTAGGGCTGAACGCAGGCGACAAGATGCCGACCGCCTCAGCGCTGTCACGCTGAGCTCGTCGAAGCGCCTATCATCGCCGGGATCACTTCCTCGTCAACACCTCGAACAAGGGCCGCAGCTCCGGCCCTTCCGCCTTGCCATCGCCCACGCGTCCGATGACCTGCTGCGCGGTGGCGATCCGCTCCGTGGTGAGCGGGTGGCTGCTGAGGAACTTTGCCGCCTCGGGCATGTCGTGCGCATCGGCCTGCAGCAGCTCCAGCAGTTGCACCATGCCCCGGGGATCCACACCGTTGTCGCTCAAAGCATGGATGCCGAGCGTATCGGCCTCGGTCTCGAGCGCACGCGAATAGCCCAGCTCGCGCAGGGCATCCGCCTGCCGGGCGGCCACCGCCACCACGCCGGAGACATCCCCCACCAGTAGCGCGAGGAACACCGATCCGCTGAGGCTACGCACCACGGAGCGCGTTGAATGGCGCTTTTCCACATGCGTGGCCTCGTGGGCCAACAGTGCGGCCAGCTCTTCGGGCTTCGTCATCCGGTCCAGCAATCCGGTGAATACCACGATGTGTCCGCCCGGCATGGCGAAGGCGTTGATCTGGTCGTCATCCACCACATGGTAGCGCACCTCATGCGAGGGTGCCAACCGCAGGTGATCACCGAAGGCCTGAAGCGCCACGCTGCGGGTGCTGTCGACGGCAAGTTGCGGCGCCAAGGCATCGTACATCGTATCACCGAGCTTGCGGTCCAAGCTCACGGGAAGCACAAGGGCGAGCCGCTCGGCCGTCCATGGCAACAGCCAGATGTAAGCGGCCACCAACACCGCCAGGATACCGAGCAGGAAAAGCACGGGGCCGCGCCGCACCAGTTGCAACGAACGATCGTACAGCCCTTGCCGCCCGGCGTACCGCATGCGCAGCACGAAGGCCCGGATGAACTGCGGATCACGCACCAGCACCACCCGTCGCGGATGCTCACCGAAGGCCAGCCGCAAGGTGGTGGCGGTGCGTTCCCATGTCATGCCCTTGTGCTCCAGCGGCCAGCGGATACGCAACGGTTCTTCCCGCCCTTCACCGGGGATGTCCACCACCAAGGTCTCCGGGGGTTCCACCGAAACGCTCGCGCTGCGCGGCCTGCTGGTGACCCCGTCGTAGAAGACCGCTTCGACCGGTGTGCTCAAATGAAGATGCCGATGTCCAACAGATCGCCCAGGTCGTCCGCCATGGCGTTCTTGTTCTCCGATTCGGTCTGCACCACCTTGTCCAGGTCGGCATCGCCCACGAACGCGATGTTGGCCATCACGAAGTTGAGCACCCGCACCTCCACCCATGCGTAGGCCAGGCCCAACGTGAACACCAGGAGCAGGATGTTCGTCAGCGCCAGAAGGAAGATGTCGCCCCCATTGGCCGTACTGCGGAACTGGATGCGGGAGCCGCCCTCGAACTCCCACGAAAGGTTGTCCACGTAGTATGCGAAACGGTCCCTCATCCACCACGCCCCGTAGATCCCTAACGTGATCACCGTGAGCAGGTAGCCCACGAGATTCATCACGAAGTACTGGCCGCCTTCACCCTTGTACTGGAACCGCGAGCTGCCGTATCGCACATGGCAGAGCACGTAGTTGCGCAGGTTCATCTGGAACCAGGAGCCGTAGATGCCGAAGGTGACCATGGTGAGGAGCACGCCCTTCACGCAGATGCGGTAGAGCTCCTTCAGATCACCGCGATACCCGAAGTGGATGCCCCGCCAGCTGCTGCGGCTCATGCGGTAGCGGTACGATCCGTGGATGATCAGCGGCACCAGACCCGCGAAGGCCCCCACGAACACCAGCAGGCCGATCACGGGATAGCCGAAGTGCATCGCGGCGAAGAAGAGGCCGTAAACTCCCAGGATGATGCCCAAGGCCTTGATGAATCCCTTGAACATCTCCTGCCCCGTACCATGGAAGTGGAACGGATGCCGGTCGAGCTCGGTATGCTCGTAGTAGTACTGCAGGCGCCGCGCCTTCGCCCAAGGGTAGTACAGGCCCAAGGTGATGAGGGTGAGCAGCCAATTGACGATGAGCACCGAGAACAGATCGCCGCCCTTGCCGGTGAATGTCAGTCGCTTCAGGGGAGAATTGAGGGTCATGGTGGAAGTGATGAGGTCGGGAAGATAGCCGAAGTCCCGAACGCACCACGGATCAACGGGGGAAGCGCAGGGCCTTGAACAGCGGGAGCAGTTCCAGCGGCGGAGCCGTGCTCGCGGTGAGCCCGGCGATGGTCCCTTGCGCGGTGGCGATCCGTTCCTTGGTCAGCGGATGACTGCTGAGGAACTCCGCCGCCTCGGGCATGTCCTGCGCTTCGGCCTTCAGCAGCTCCAGAAGCTGCAACATGCCGTTCGGGTCCACCCCGTTGTTGTGCAACAAGCGGATGCCGATGGTATCGGCCTCCGTTTCCAGGTCACGGGAATAACCCAGGCCCCGCAGCTGATCGGCCTGCGCCGCCGCCGCGCCCACCAGACCCGAAGCATCGCCCAGCACCACGGCCAGGAACATGTTGCCGCTGAGCTGACGGGCCAAGCTGCGTGTGCTGTGGCGCTTCTCCACATGCGTGCCTTCGTGCGCCAGCAGGGCGGCCAGCTCTTCCGGCTTCGTCATCCTGTCCAACAGGCCCGTGTACACCACGATATGTCCGCCCGGCATGGCGAAGGCATTCACCTGGGCATCATCCACCACGTGGTAACGCAGGTTGAAGGTCGGGGCCAGCTTCAGCCGATCACCGAAGCGCTGCAAGGCCGCACTGCGGGCGGTGTCGATCGTGAGCGTGGTGCCCATGCCGTTGAACATGGCATCGCCGACGCGTGTATCCACCGAGGTGGGCAACAAGGGCACGGCCCGTTCCGCGGCCCACGGCAGCACCCGGAAGTACACGGCCAGCAGCACGGCGATGAAGCCCAGGGGCAGCATCAGCGGCACGCGCAACAGCCAAGGCCAGCTGGCCACCCGGCGTTCGCCCTTCTTCAGCAGCTTGAAGTGGCTGCGCCACGTACCCAGCACCTGGGGGTCACGGATCACCAGCACCTCGGGCGGGATGCCGTGCGTGATGCGCAAGGACTCCGCCGTGAGCTCCCAGGTGAAGTGCTTCTCACGCACGTTCCAGCGGCGCAGCTCCTTGCCCACTTCCACTTCCAGCACCTCGTTCGTGGCCCACGAAACCTCCGCCGGTCGCGGTGCGGACATGCTTCCGTCGTAGAAAAGGGCTTCGGCTCGGGACATGCGGTGCTCACCGGCGCATCAGGCGCGGGCGATGGTGCGAACATAACGGCGGCCAACCGCGAACTTCGCGGACCTCGGATGAACGTTCGCCCCATCGGATGAACGGACCCCGCCGCCTCCATGATCGCCCTACGTCTCCTCCTCCCCGCCCTCGCCCTTCCGATCGCCTCGCTGCTGCCGGCACAGGTGGACACCCTGGCCCTGATCGAGTCCATCCAGCAACGCATGGATCGTGTGGACGACCAGCGGGGCATGGGGCCTGCGGCGATCTGGGCCAAGCTGCCCGGCAAACCCGAACCCGTGAAGCTGGCCCCGGACAAGGATCCGGGCCAAGTGGACCTGCTGTACCTCTTCTACAAGGACCCCGACGGCTCGATCTCGGGCGTCAGCACCATCCGCTACCTGCAACCCGACAGCACCAGCGATGGCAGTACCCACTACTTCGATCCCGGAGGACGCACCGTGGCGGTCCGTTGGGAATTGAGCACACCCAGCAGCGGCTGCACGAAGGGCCACGCCATCGCCGCCAAGGAGAAGTACTACGCGGAGGACGGCGGTCTGCTGGAGGAATGGGATTGGCTGACCGATGAATTCGGCAACGACCTGGAACCCGAAAAATGCAAGGTGGTGGAGCCGGCCGGCCGTTCCGCGTTCGCGAAGGACCGGGCCACGCTGCTCGGCAACGCCCGCATTCCGCAACCCTGACCCTTCCCCCCACCACCATGGGTCTGCTCGGCGGGTTCTTCGTTCTGCTCTTCTTCGGCGGAATACTCTACATGGTCCTGTACTTCGCCTTGGGCGTGGCCGGGATCGGATTGCACGGCCTGTTGCCCCTGCGGCAAGGCGATCGGGCGCTGTTGATGCAGCATTGCGCCTTCTACACCGCGCTTCCGCACCCCCAACGGAAACGTTTCGAGCGCCGCGTGAAGGAGTTGATGCTGGAGAAGGACTGGATCGGGCGCGGCCTGCCCATCACTGCCGAGATCCGCGTGCGCATCAGCGCGGCCATCGCGCAGGTGACCTTCGGCTTCGACGACCTCCTGCTGCTGCATTTCCGCCGGATCGCCGTGTACCCCGATGCCTACCGGAACCCGCGCACGGGCGCCATGCACATCGGCGAGGCCGCACCGGGAGCGGGTCTGCTCATCTTCTCCTGGAAGCATTTCGTGGAAGGGTTCAATGAACCGCACAACGCCCGGAATGTGGGTCTGCATGAGGTGGCCCATGCGCTCTGGTTCGAGAACATGATCCCCAATGCCGAGGATGATTTCCTGGATGCGGCCACCCTCGAACGCTGGCGGCAGTTGGCCCGCGACGAGGCCGATCGCATCCAGGCCGGTGAGGGGCGACTGTTCCGCAACTACGCCGCCACCAACCAGGCCGAGTTCTTCGCCGTGGCGGTGGAGTACTTCTTCGAGCAGCCCGGCCCGTTCAACGAGCGGATGCCGGACCTGTACGCCACCTTGCGCGAACTGCTGCACCAGGACCCCCTGATCACCCCAACACCGGCCTAGCCATGACCTCCTATGACCCGCACCGGAAAAGCCTGATGATCGTGCATGTCGCTCTGGCCATGGGCTGCGCCACCTTCATCGGCGTGGCGGGCTTCCTCTGGTACGAGGGTACGGTACCGTTGGTGCCGGGCACGCCGATCCCCTCCTTCACCGGCGTGGCGCTCGCGGCCGT
>DASWWQ010000197.1:0-32233 GCA_036405935.1 Flavobacteriales bacterium | reverse complement strand
ACCTGCGCCGTGCCGCACTCACGATCCACGCTTCGCACTGGGCGGCGGATGCAGCACGGAAAGCGGAACCCTCGGCCGCCTCCAAGGTGAAGGTGCAACCCTTCGGGGTGAACCTGCCCGAATGGCCTGAGCGCCCCGCTGAACGCGCTTTCCCCGGTGCATCCGTGGAACTGCTCTTCATCGGGGTGAAGTGGGTGGAGAAGGGCGGGCCGATCGCTTACGAGGCCCTGCTGCGCCTGAAGGAACGCGGCCTCGCAGCGAAGCTGACGGTGATCGGATGCGATCCGCCGATGGAACTGCGTGATCCCGATCTGGTGCGCGTGGGCTTCCTGGACAAGAACGATCACGCGCAGCTGGAACGCCTGGAGCAACATCTGCGCTCGGCCGACTTCCTGATCGTACCCACCCGGTTCGAGGCCTACGGCATCGTGTTCTGCGAAGCCGCCGCGTACGGCATTCCCGCTTTGGGCACACGCACCGGTGGGGTGCCCACCATCATCGAACACGGACGTACCGGCTTCCTGGTCGACCCGCGGGATGGCGGAGCCGTTCATGCGGACCACATGGCCGGACTGGTCGCGGAGCCCGCACGTTGGCAGGCCATGCGCAGGGCGGCACGCCAGCGCTTCGAGGAAGTGTTGAACTGGGATGCGTTCGTGGACGGACTGATCCGCTACGCGGAAGAGGCGGGCATCATCAGCAACGCGCGGTAGCGCGCCCGGAAGGCCTCCGGGTCGAATTCGCTGCGGGCCCGCTCCAAGGCGCGCCGCTTCATCTCCTTCAAACGCACCGGATCCGACGCCAAGGCCATCAAGGCCTGCTCCATCTCCGCCAGCATCACTTCCGCTTCAACGCTCGATGTCACCACGCTGAAGGAGGGCTCCAAGCGGTTGGGCACATCCCCCACGGGTGGTGTCACGGGCACCGTTCCTTGTGCCATGGCCTCCATGATCACCAAGGGGAAGCCCTCACGACTGGAGGTCACCACCAACAGGTCGTGTTCGGCGTACAGCCTTCGCAAGCGATCGGGATCCGTGATCGTGCCGGGAAGGTCCACCGTTGTTCGATCCCGAGCGGAAATGCCCACGGCGGTGAAGCGGAAGACACCGGGATGGCCGCGCTCCAAGCGCTCTGCGAGACGCAGGAAGAGCTCCGGCCTTTTCTCCGGCGCATCACGCCCCACGAAGAGCACGCCCAAGGGCCGCTGGACCTCCGTGACCGTTCCGAAACCATGCACCGCATTGGGGATGAACTCCAGCTTGTTCTCCACCTCCCGGGTGATCCCGTTCACCCGCAGCAGTTCGCGGAAGTCCTGCCTCGCCTGACGGGAGATGAAGATGTAGCGCTCGACCCGGTCATACAGCGCCAGCCAGGCCTTGTGCTTGGTATTGCCCTGGGGTTGGTACAGGAAGGCATGGATCAGCTGGAGGGCTCGCGTCGAGGGCTTCAACAAGGGCAACCAGTGGAAGAAGTGGTCCGTGTTGGATCCGAACAGCACCGGTGCCTCCTTGGTGTTGATCGCCGCGACGATCCGGCGCTGCGCGGCCTTCGCGGTGAACGGATGATGCAGCAGGCGCGGGATCTCCAGCAGATGACCGCATGCCGCGAAACCTTCGGCGAACCCCTGGTCCTTGGAGAAGCCCGTGATCACGATCAAGGGCCGACGGTCGGCCACGGTGGCCATGATGTCCGCATGCACCTGCTCCGCACCGCCCGTGTTCAGGTAGGAGAAAACGAAGACGTGGCGCCCCTGCCAGTTGGCGAGCGCTTGCTTCAGTTGGTGCTGTTCCTTCAGGAGCTTGAACGGCGAATAGGTGAGCAGCCGGTGGATGTTCCGCGCCAGGTCGGGCAGCACCTGGTGCAGGACCACTCCGGCCCTGGTGCGCCACTGGGCCGCGATCACGCGCAGCTGGAATGCGTCGAAGCGTCCGCGCCGCCATTCCCCTGACAAGTAACGCCGTCGGGCCCGGAGGAGGCGCTCAGCCAACGGTACATGCTTCTTGCTGGCGGCCATCACACTCGCCGGATGCACCCGATAGCGAAGCAACGGCCGTGGGATCTTGCCTATCCGATGGCCACGCGCCAGCAGACGAAGCCAGAGGTCCCAGTCCTCGGCGCCGGTCTGGTCCGGTGCATAACGCAGATCGCCCAAGGCGCTGCGTCGGATCATCACACTGGGGTGCGCGATGCAATTGGTGCGCGGCATCAGGTCGCGGATCTCCTTTTCGGTGGAAGCGGCACGGTCGGTGTTCCATTGCCCCAAGGGGTTCCCATCCGCCCCGATGAGGTCCACGAACGTAGCCACCAGCGCCAACCCGGGATCCTTGTCCAACAGCGCCGTTTGTTCCTCCAGCCGCGTGGGCATCATCACATCGTCGGCGTCCATGCGGGCGATGTAACGTCCCTTGGCTTGGTCCAATCCTTCGTTCAGCACCGCCACCAGGCCCCGGTTCCTCGTGTGCCGCACATAGCGTACCCGTGGATCCGTGGAACGCGCCATGATCGCGGATGTCCCATCGGTGGACCCGTCGTCGATCACCAACAGTTCCAGGTCGCCGAAGGTTTGCCCGAGCACACTCTGCAGGGCCTCTTCGAGATGGCGCGCCGCATTGTGGGCCGGCATCAGCACGGTGACGGCGGGGACCGTGGTCGCAGGATCAGCCATGGGTCAGCCTGCGATAGTGATCCACGTACGTCTCCGCGATGTGCTGCCAGGTGAACCGTTCGTTCCACGCTTTCCGCCCTGCGGACCCGGCGGCTCGGCGCATCCGATCATCGGCCAGCAGGCCTTGCAGTTGTTTGGCGCCTGTGGCGATGTCGGCGTGGATCCAGCCCCGGGCATCGGTGCGGCCCGGCATCGTCCACCCGCCGTGCGTCCATTCCACGATCTCGGCCGTGTTGCCCGCTTCCGTGGCCAGGAAGGGAACGCCGGCGGCGAGGGCCTCGAACAGCACGATGGGGGAGCACTCCACGCGGCTCGGGAAGAGGAAGAGGTCCGCTTGGCGCAGTGCATCCACCGTTGCCGGGCGGTCCAGTTCAAGGAAGAGGATGCGCTTGCGCCGAAGGCGGGCGCGCCAGCGATCCAGGAAGTGGAAACGGTGCTTCCGGAACTCCTGTTCGAACCGTGCGATGTTGTTGCCCACCAATACCAGCACGGTATCCGGCGTGTCCGCCGCGATGAAGATGCGCAGCGCCTCCTTGTGGCCCTTCACCCCGGTGTAGCTGCCGATGTGCAGTATCACCCGATCGTTCGCTGCAAGCCCGTTCGCCCGCCGGAGGTCATAGGTCATCGGCGCATCGAACTCCTCGCTCGCCGCGCCGTTCGGAACCACCGCCCGGTTCGTCAGTCCGTGCGCCTTCGCCAGTTCGATGTCCTGGTAGCGGTGGGACAGGAAGATGTTGAGGTCCATGCTGCGCAGATGCTCCGGCATCCGCCGATAGTAGGCGGCGTACCGGGAGTCGTGCAACAGGGAAAATCCCGTTGGCACGAACACTTTCCGCCCCGGCAGGCTGTGCAGATGCGGCAGCGCGGCATCGGTGGCCCATTGCTGTGCCGCGAAGAAGGTGAGGATATCGAAGCCCCCGTTCCGAAGTGCATCGATATAAGGCCCGGTATCGCCGTGGATGCCGTTCACCGCATTCCCGCTGAGGGGAAAGTCCACGATGCGCACACCGTTGAGCTCGCTGTACCTGCGGTCCGGATGCGTGGAGGTGAACACGGTGACCCGATGGCCCATGGCCACCATCCGTTCACTGAGCTGGCGCACCACCTCGGGCATGCCTCCCAGGGCGGGCGCATAGCTTTCCACACAGTGGGCGATGTTCAGCGGGTGATCCATGTGGGTGGAATGATGCCGTCGGGTGCATCGGATCCGGCCAGCCAGCGTTCCGGCGCCACCACGATCTTCCCGGCAGGTTCGCCGAGCCAAGCCCCCCACCAACTGAAGCTGCTGTTGGCGATGATGTGGTGCCTGCAGTGCTTCATCAGGAACAGGTCCCAATGGCTTTCGGCACCGGTGTTATGGTTGATATGGGTTGCCGGGCCGGGAAGGTCGATGTTGGTCTTCACCCAATCGGGATCGTCGGAGAAGACGAAGAAGTGGTCGACACCCTGCTCCACCAGCCAGCGTGCGCTGTCCTGGTAGTAGTCCACCGAGCATACTCCGTGGAAGCTCGCTGCTTCGGGAAGCGAAACATAGTCGCCCCGGCGCACGTGCAGGCTTGCGCTTACGCAACTGCCCATTTGCTCCATGAGGTCGGCGTTCCTCGGAGCGGGCTCCGCGGCGGGCAGGAACAGTTCGTGCCGCAGGGCCTCTGCCGTGTCTGAGAAATACCGTTCGTTCTGCCAATATCCGTCGAGGTAGACCGGTGCTGTCAGTTGCTCGAAAGCGGGATCATGGATGCGCACACGTTCCACGAAGCATGCATCCTTGAAGAACATGGGCAGGAGTCTTTTCCAACGCCGATGTTGCACGTCATCGAGTTCAAGCCGCGCTCGGCGCACCTCGGCTTCGGTGGCGAAGGTGATCGGGGCCCGGAGAACGCCCAGCTCGAAGTGGCGCGGTGTCCACGTGACCTGCGGTCCACGTTGGTCGAGGAAGGTCCGGTCCAGGAGCAGGGGAACAGCGAGCCGCCGGGCCAATGCATGACCTGCGGCATATTGGAACATCTGGTTGCCCAATCCGCCCATCAGCCGGGTGATCACCTTGCTCATAGGAACCGATGGATCAAGCGGTCGACCAAGGTGGCCCGGCCTTGGGCGATACGCAGTTCACCCTCCACCGCACGGCGCTTGGCGGGCCCCAGCATCCGGTAGGACGGGCTTCCGTGGAGATCGAGGAGCACGCGGGCCCGCTGTTCGGCGGATGATGGACCACCGGCCCGGATACTGTTCGCGGCCACGTCCCGGTAGACGACCAACGGTTGGTCGAGCCGGTCGACGGGGGTGAACACCGCACAACGCAGCCACAAGGCATAATCCTCCAGCGCCTTCAGTCCCTCCGCCTCGGGGAAGGTCCCGGCCTTGTCCAATATGGCACGATGCACCAGCACCGAACTGCAGATCACGGGATTCACGCGTAGAAGATCCTCGAAGCCGAGCACGGAGGAAGCGTTGCTGAAGTAGGGACCCCGGGAAGCGCCGGTGCCGTCGATCCTTTCGGCGTTCGTGCAGGAGAAGCGCGCACCGCTCAACGCAAGCCGTTCGAATTGTCCGGCGAGCTTGCCAGGCATCCAGCTATCGTCATCGTCCAGGAACGCGATCCATTCACCCTTGGCTGCGGCCAAGCCGCGGTTGCGAGGAACGGCCGGTCTTCCGGCATGCGGGCCCGGGATCCACGACACGCGGGCATCGTCGATGGACCGGATCCTGGCCTCGGTGGCATCACCGCTTCCGTCATCGCAGACGAGCACTTCCAGCACTTCCGATTGGATCAATGCACTTTTCACAGCGGCCTCCACGTCACCGGGCCGTCGGTAGGTGGGGATGATGACGCTGACGTTCGCCATTCGGAGTGGTGCGGCCATGATCAGACGCCACGTCCCGGCCAGAGGTCGTTGCGAACGAAGATGGTGTTGATGAACGTGTCGGCGTAGATGAAATAGCCGAGTTGTTGCACATGCTCCATCAATCCGGTCTTCTTGGTGCCGGCATTGCGCGTGGAGAAGGTGATGGTCTCGATGCACATCACCTTTGGGCGAGCGGCCATCGAGCGGACCACCACTTCGTCCAGTCCTTCCACATCGAGGCTCAACAGGTCGGGTTCCTGGAAGGGGCCATGCTCCGCCAACACCTCGTTGATGGTGTGCACGGGCACCTTCACCACTTCCTTGATGAAATAGCCCGGATGTTGGCTGTGCGTGCGATCGGCCTCTTCCTTCACGAAGGTGTTCAGCGTGGGTTCGTTCATCACGTAGAGGTCGGCCACGGAACGTGTTTCACCGATCCCGATGTTCAGGTTGGTGTCCGCCGGCCGCTCGGTCACGAAACGCCGGAACAGCACCGGGTCGGGTTCGATGTTGATGCCCCGGCTACCACGCAGATGGAACAGGTAGGTGTTGTTGATGTAGGTGGGGTGGTGCGCTCCGATGTCGACGTAGGTGGGCGAAACGATCCGCAGTTCGTGGAAGAGGTGGGAGAGGATCAGGTCCTCACCGCATTGGGCATAGGAGTGCTTCACATGGTCGACCTTGTCGGGTGCCACCATGTTCTTCATGCGGGAGAGCGCGGAGCGTATCGGATTGCTCATGTTCGGTCCAGAAGATGAAGGTCCACGCGGGGTTGGTCCAGTACCAGGCCGCTGCGGTAGTTGATGATGCGCGGATCGGGTTTCCGTTGCGCGGCGTCCAGGATCTCCAACCAGGCCCGGTTCTCCACATAGTGCACGGAGCGCTCGTGTTCACTGAGCCCGATGACCAGTTTGAAACGCCCTGCCGCGAGGTGGATATCATCCAGGTGGAACACCGCCAGGTAGTTGCCCGGCGACCAGGGCTGAGGTGCGCTCCAAACGGTGCGGATCGGTTGGTCCAGGAACGTGTTGATGCCCACCGCGATGATGCCGTGAGCGAAAGGACGATCGATCGTGAAGCGCACCTGCACCTTGAACGGGTCCAGCACGGGGATCTCCGGTGAAGGCGCATCGGCGGCGTCCAGTACCGAGATCCCGGTGATCCAGCCCGGGCGTTCGCCGGGTTCGGGTGGGGCCAGGGTGAACGTGCCCGAAGAGGGATCGCGCGCGGTCATGTACCGGTCGATCACGTCGTCCATCGGACCTTCATGCAGCAGGTGCCCTTTCTGCAGGAGCAGCCCCTTGTTGCAGAGCTTCTGCACGGCCTCCATGTTGTGACTCACGAACAGGACGGTACGGCCCTCACCGGACACCGATTCCATCTTGCCCAGGCACTTGCGCTGGAAGGCCGCATCCCCCACGGCCAGGACCTCGTCCACGATCAGGATCTCGGGCTCAAGATGAGCGGCCACCGCGAAGGCCAGCCGCACATACATGCCACTGCTGTAACGCTTCACCGGGGTGTCCAGGAAACGCTCCACCTCGGCGAACGCCACGATCTCGTCGAACTTGGCGCTGATCTCGGTACGCGACATTCCGAGGATGGCGCCATTGAGATAGATGTTCTCGCGCCCGGTGAGCTCCGGATGGAAGCCCGTGCCCACCTCCAGCAGGCTGGCCACCCGACCATCGATGGTGATCCTTCCCTTGGAAGGTTCCACGATACGGCTGAGCACCTTCAACAGGGTGCTCTTGCCGGCGCCGTTACGGCCGATGATGCCTACCCGGTCGCCCTGCTCCACGGTGAAGCTCACATCGTCCAGCGCCAGGAACTCCTCGTACGAGCGTGCCGGCCCCGCCGCGCCACGGAAGAGTCCGCGTGCCTTTTCGGCCAGCACATCGCGCAGGGCCGTGTAGCGTGCGCGCTGCTGATGATGCAGCACGTAGCGCTTGCTGAGGTGCTCCACGGTGATGATCGGTGCGGCCATGGCTCAGATCACGTCGGCGAAGCTCCGCTCGGTGCGACGGAAGTAACGGATACCCGACAGTAGTAGAAGCAGGCTGACGCCGGTGGATAGCAGGAAGCCCGGCAGGTGCAAGCCATGGCTTCCTCCGAGGATGCACCAACGGAAGCCGTCGATCACCCCCACCATCGGGTTCATCAGGTAAAGCACTTTCGCCACTTCCGGGATGCGCACACTGTCCAGGATGTCCTGCGTGCTGAACGCCACGGGCGACACATACAGGCCGAACTGCACGATGAAGGGCACGATGTACCGGAAGTCGCGGTATTTCACGTTGAGGGCGGCGATGAGGATGCCGGCGCCCAGTGCGGCCACCATGGCCAACAGCACGAACAACGGCAACAGCAGGATGCGGGCATCGGGCGCGAAACCGTAGGCCACCATCAACACCGCCAGAATGCCGAAGGAGATCAGCAGGTCCACCAGACATACGATCACGCTGCTGGTGGGCACGATGAGCCGGGGGAAGTACACCTTGGTGAGCAGGTTGCTGTTGGCGATCAGGCTGTTGGCGGCCTCGCTGAACGCCGTGCTGAAGAAGGTCCAGGGCAGGGTGGCGGCTCCCACCAGCAGCAGGCGTGGTACATCTTCGGGCACCGGGCTGTTGAAGAGCCAGCCGATGAAGGCCATCACACCCAAGGTGAGCAGGGGGCGGAGCACGCTCCAGGCGATGCCGATGGTGGTTTGTTTATAACGCACCAGGATGTCCCGCCACGCCAGGAAGCCGAAGAGGCCGCGGTAGGTCCACAGGTCGCGCCAATACCGGCGATCGGCGGTGCCGGCTTCGAGAACGATGCGGTGTTTGCTCATCGGCGGCCGCTAAGGTACCCTCGGGGCGCCTAGCCCGGCCTAGTCGGCCACCCGCTCCAGCACCTGGTCGATCATCCGCTCGATGGCGGCGTGGTGGTCCTTGCTGTATTCCTTGCGCAGCCGATTAGCCACCACCGTGCAGATGGTGCAGGCCCGGTGACCGAGGATGCCGCTGAGACCGTAAAGCGCGCTGGTCTCCATCTCGTAGTTCGCGATCCGCAGGGTCTCGCCCGGTGCGGTCGAGGGATAGGTGAAGCTGCACAGCGCATCGTTCAGGTCCGCCACCGCCGGTATGGCCCGCAGCTGCCGCCCTTGGGGACCGTAGAACCCACCTGCCGTGGCCGTGATGCCCACATGGTTGCCCAAGGCGAGCGTTCCCACCAATTGCGCATCACCTGTAGCGAGATAGGGTAGGGGCAGGTTGTCCGGCCATTCGGTGTGGACCAGCAGGGCGTTCAGCATGCGCTGCTCCATATCGCTCTGTTCATGGGCGTAGTAGTGCAGCATGCCATCGAGGCCCAGCGCGGAATGGCTCACCACGAAGCTGTCGGGCGCGATGTCCTCCTGCAAGGCGCCACAGGTGCCCAGGCGGATCACGGTGAGCGACTTCGTTTCGGCCTTCGGCGTGCGTTTCTCCAGGTCGATGTTCACCAAGGCATCGAGTTCGTTCATCACGATATCGATGTTGTCCGGACCGATCCCGGTGCCCAGCACGGTGAGGCGGCGGTTGTTGAGCACGCCCGTGTGCGCCACGAACTCGCGGTTCTGCGATCGGTGGTCAATCCGTTCGAAACGCGAGCTGATCCGCTCCACCCGGCCCGGGTCGCCCACCAGGAGGACGATATCGCCCAGCTGCTCGGGGCGCAGGGCCAAGTGGTACACCGAACCGTCGGGGTTCAATACCAGTTCGCTGGGCGGGATCTCGGTCCCGGGTTCGGTCAACAGGATGGGGCGCATGCTTGAGGAGTGAACGGGTCACAAAGTAGCGAGAACCGAAAGGCCGGTGATCGTTGTCGAACACCGGCCTTTCCGGAAGGGTAGCCTTGCGGCGAGTGGGTCACTGCTTCAACCGCAGATGAACGCGTAGGAACCCGGATGAGGTTGTCCCTGTCGATCCGCGTGCATCCGCGGTTGCTTTCACTTGCCGCCGAACACGCGGCGCAGCAGGTCGGTGGTCTGGGCCATGGGATCCTTGCGGATCTTCGCCTCCTCATCGGCGATCAGGACGAAGAGTCCATCGATGGCCTTTTGGGTCACGTAGGCGTCCAGGTCGGGGTCCACGGCCTTTCCACCGGTGAAGGCGCTCGCCTTGTTGTAGCCGTTGGCCAAGGGCGTCCAGTAGCTGGTGAGGGCCACCTCTTTCGTGGCCTTTTCCACGATGGGCCGGAACTTGGTGATGAGCGTGGCGGTGGTGTTGTTCTTCAGGTAGGTGGTTGCGGCATTGTCGCCCCCCTTCAGGATGGCGAAACCATCGCTTACGCTCATGCCCTTGATCGCGTCCACGAACACGGGCACAGCCTCCTTCACGGCCTTCTCGGCCGCTCGGTTCATCGTCAGCTCGAATTCGTCCACCTGCTTGTTCATACCGATGTTGCGCAGGGTGGTCTTCATCTTCTCGGCCTCGGCGGGGAAGGGGATCCGGATGCGTTCGTTCTTGTTGAACCCGTCCACCACGGAAGCCAGGGATACCGACTTTTCGGCCCCTTTGTTCAGGGCCTCCTTCAACCCGGCGATCACGTCGGCGTTGGAGAGTCCGCTGCCGTCGCCTTTACCGGTCACCTTGCCGGCGGCGTCCTTGAGGGTCTTGGGGAATTGGGCGGTGCAGGAGGCGCTCACCAGAACGAGCGCGGCAAGGGTGATGAGGTTCTTCATGGATGTCGATCGGAGGATCAGTCCTGTTCCATCATTCGTGCCAAAGCGATACGCCAGCCTTCGGGCACGGGGATGCTCCTATTGGCCTCGTAGTCGAAGCACACCATCACGCTCCGGCCTTGGCAATGCAGGGTGCGCTTCCCATCCTTCTTCACGAACAGGCCGAAGGAGATGTCGAAGCTCTTGGTGCCCACGTTGCTGCACCAGCTGTCCACCTCCACCACATCGCCCAGATGCACGGGAATGCGGTAGTCCACCTCGTTGCGCGCCAGGATCAGCCCCAGCTTCCGCCAGTCGTGGTCCTTCTCGATGAACGTGCGGAAGAAGTCCATGCGGCCCTGTTCGAAGTAGGAGAGGTACACGCCGTTGTGCACGTGCCGCGCCATGTCGATGTCATTGAACCGGATCTGGATCGGGGTGGTCGTTTTCATGGAATGCAGCTTCAAGCCACAAGCCTCAAGCTCCAAGCTCGCTCCGTGCAGGCTTGGAGCTTGAGGCTTGAAGCTTGTGGCGTATCAGGAAATGGGATTCAGGATCACCGAGAACACCGTGATGCTGTTGGGGTCGCGGTCGTAGAAGAGCTTGTCCAAGGCCTCCAGGATGTTCTTGGCCCGGAAGTAGGAGGTCTGCAGGCCGCCTTCACCACGCGCGCTCCACTGGATGGTGTAGCTGCCGGTGCGTTCCTTGTAGGTGCGCACGTACTCGAGCATCTCGCGCAACGCCTCCAGCTTGTCGCGGCCTTCGGTGCTGTGGAAAAGGAAGCTCTGGTTGTGGCGGGGATTGAGGGTGATCAGGAAGAGCTTCTCGGGTTCTCCGGGCTTCTCCACGTAGTTGAACATCAGGCTGTCGGGACCGACACCGATGTGGTTGCTGATCTCCTGCTGGAGCTGTGCGATCTCCAGGTTGCGGTCGCGCGTCATGCTTGCTGTCGATGGTTGCCGCAGCGGGCTCAGGGATGGGCCGCCGCCGGGGGGTCGAAGGTACTGTAGGCCGATCCTTGGCTCCGGTATTCAGGCACCAGCATTTTCATCCCCTTCACGCAGGCCGCGTCGTCGCCTTGCGCTGCGGCTTGGAGCAGGGTCAGGATGGCCTCCCGGACCTGGACGGGGTCCATGTGGCGTACCTGACCGATGAGGATGCGCGGATGGTGTGTGGGCAGGGTGTTCTCCTGGGAGGCCAACAGTTCCTCGTAGCGTTTCTCGCCGGGACGCAGACCGGTGTAGACCACTTCGATATCGCGGCCGGGCTCCTTGCCGCTGAGCCGGATCATGCGCTCGGCCAGGTCGGCGATGCGCACGGGTTCGCCCATGTCGAAGACGTAGATCTCGCCGCCCTTGCCCATGGTGGCGGCCTCCAGCACCAAGCGGCAGGCTTCCGGAATGGTCATGAAGAACCGCGTGACCTCCGGGTCCGTCACCGTTACGGGACCGCCTTCGGCGATCTGACGCCGGAAGAGGGGGATCACCGAGCCGTTGCTGCCCAGCACGTTGCCGAACCGCGTGGTGATGAAGGTGCAGCCCGATAGGCCCTGCACGTAGAGCTCGGCCGTGCGTTTGCTCGCACCCATCACGCTGGTGGGGTTCACCGCCTTGTCGGTGCTGATCAGGATGAAGTCCTGCACCCCGTGCTTCACCGCGAGGTCGGCCAGGTTGCGCGTTCCACCGACGTTGGTCCGCACCGCCTCGGTGGGCTGCGCCTCCATCAGGGGAACGTGCTTGTACGCGCCCGCATGGAAGATCACCTGGGGCCTTTCCTCCTGCAACAGCCGGTCCATGGCGGCCACATCGCGCACATCGGCGATCACCGGTCGGAAGGTGCTCCAGCCGCGGCCTTTCAGTTCCATCTCCAGGTCGTAGAGGGCGCTCTCGGCGATGTCCACCAACACGGTACGGCCGGCCCCCATGGCGATCAGTTGGCGGGCCAGTTCGCTGCCGATGCTGCCCGCCGACCCCGTCACCAGCACCCGCTTGCCGGCGAAATGCGCACGCACCTCGGCATCATCCAAGTGGATCGGCGCACGTCCCAACAGGTCCTCGATGCGCACTTCGCGGATCTGTCCGCTGCTGAGCTGTCCGTTGATCCAATCCTGCACCGGGGGCACGGTCCGCACTTGTTTGCCGGCGGCCATGGCCATGTCCACCACGCGCCGCCGGTTCTCCGGTTCCGGCCGCTGGATGGTGATGATCAGCTGGTCCACCGCAGCCTGCGCCAGCAGTCCGGTGAGCTCCGCCGTGGGCAGGATCGACACGCCTTCCAAGCGCTTGCCGGCCTTGTTGCGGTCATCGTCCACGAAGGCCACCACCTCGTACTTGGCCGAACCATCCCGCTCCAACGCCCGTTTCGTGATCAAACCCGATTCGCCGGCGCCATAGAGCACGACCCGCAACGGCTCCTTGCCCTTGCCCTGCCTGCGGAGGTGCAGCAGTTTGAAGGCGATGCGCGCCGTGATCAGCAGCATGGCCGAGCCCATGAAGTCGATGATGACCACGGAGAAGGGCAGTACGAACTTGTGGTCCACCAGGTGGTAGCGCGCCACGTTCAGCAAGGCGATGGTGGCACTTCCCCCCAGCACGGTCAGGAACACCCGCCGGGCGTCATTGGTATCCGTGTGCCTCACCATGCTGCGCTGCAGTCCGGCGATGAGGAAACTGGCCAGGCGGATACCGAGGAAGAGCGGCAGCACGGGCCGGAGCAGCACCAGCTCGTGCGCGGGCACCTGGAAGTTGAAACGCAGCAGGTAGGCCGCTGCCAAGGCGATCGCGCACAGCACCAGGTCGATGACCAGGATACCCCAGCGGGGGAACAAGCGCGGTGCCTTCATGCCCGGAACGACGAAAGTAGGTACTATGTCCCCAAGGGCTTTCTTTGCGAGGTCTTCCCCCAATGCCGCGCATCCTCTTCGTTGCTGCTCACCGACCCGATCGTTCGCCCAGCCAGCGCTACCGTTTCGAGCAGTATGCGGATTACTGGCGCCGGCACGGTTTCGATCACGAATATGCTTGGCTGATCGACGAGAAGGAGGACGGGAAGTTCTATTCCAAAGGCAAGATCCTGGCCAAGGCGGGCATCTTCCTCAAAGGGTGGTGGCGCCGGTACCGTCAGGTTGCGCGCGCCAAGGACTTCGACCTGATCCTCCTGCAGCGCGAGGCCTTCATGACGGGCAGCACCCGTTTCGAACGGAAGCTCGCTGCTTCGGGAGTGCCGGTGATCTTCGATTTCGATGATGCCATCTGGCGGATGGATGTGAGCGATGCCAACCGTCGCCTGAGCTGGCTGAAGGATCCCTCGAAGACGATCCGCATCCTGCCCCTGGCCAAGCTGGTGATCGCGGGCAACGCGTATCTGGCCGATCACGCCCGGCAGTACAATCCTGCCGTGGAGGTGATCCCCACCACCATCGATACCGACCATTACGTGCCCACGCCCGCGGTCCCGCGCGCCGACGGCAAGGTGGTCATCGGCTGGACCGGCAGCTACACGAGCCTCACCCACCTACGCTGGGCCTTGCCGATGCTGAGGCGACTGCATCAACAGTGGCCGGACCGGATCCTGTTCCGGGTGATCAGCGACCGCGACCTCGAGGCACCGGGACTGCCCGTGGAGAGCCTGCGCTGGAGCAGCGCCCGGGAAGTGGAGGACCTCGCCGGTATCGACATCGGGATCATGCCCATGCCCGACGATGAATGGAGCAGGGGCAAGTGCGGCTTCAAGGGCCTCCAGTACATGGGCATGGGCAAGGCCGTGGTGCTCAGCGACGTAGGAGTGAACCGGTCCATCGTGCAGGACGGTGCGAACGGTTTCCTGGCCCGGACGGAGGAGGAATGGCTGACGAAGCTGGGCCAACTGATCGCCGATGCCGACCTTCGCGCCCGGATCGGCCGGGCCGCCCGCAGTACCGTGGAGGAACGATACTCGGTGAAGGCTTGGCGCGATCGATACCTGGAACTCTTCCAGCGCTCGCTGACCGGCGATCGCACGCCATACACGAACAAGAAACATGGAGACCACGACCGAACTGAAGAAGACCGCGCTCACCGCCACGCATGAGGCCCTCGGGGCCAAGATGGTGCCCTTCGCGGGCTACCTGATGCCCGTGCAATACACCGGCGTCAACGACGAGCACCTGGCCGTGCGCAGCAGCGTGGGCGTGTTCGATGTGAGCCACATGGGCGAATTCATGGTGCGTGGTCCGGGTGCGCTCGACCTCATCCAGCGGGTCACCAGCAACGATGCCTCCAAGCTCACCGACGGCAAGGTGCAGTACAGCTGTCTGCCCAATGATCAGGGCGGCATCGTGGACGACCTGCTCGTATACCGCATCAACGCCGAGGAATACCTGTTGGTGGTGAACGCCAGCAACATCGACAAGGACTGGGCGTGGATCCAGAAGCACAACACCGCCGGGGTGGCCATGGAGAACATCAGCGAAGGCCTATCGCTGCTCGCGGTGCAAGGACCCAAGGCCACCGAGGTGCTGCAGAAACTCACCGACATCGACCTGAACGCGATGGAGTACTACAGCTTCCAACGCGGCACCTTCGCGGGCCAGGCCAACATCATCGTCAGCGCCACGGGCTACACCGGAGCGGGTGGGTTCGAGATCTACATGCCGAACGCGGCCGCCCAGGACATCTGGGACAAGATCTTCTCCGCCGGGGTGGGGCAAGGCATCAAACCCGCCGGTCTCGCCGCACGCGACACCCTGCGTTTGGAGATGGCCTTCTGCCTCTACGGCAACGACATCGATGACACCACGTCCCCGCTGGAGGCCGGTCTGGGCTGGATCACCAAGTTCACCAAGGACTTCACCAACTCCGCAGCCCTGAAGGCGCAGAAGGAGGCCGGCGTGGAACGTAAGCTGGTCGGTTTCGAACTGCTCGATCGCGGCATCCCACGCCACGACCATCCCGTGGTTGACGAGCAGGGTAATACCATCGGCCGCGTTACCAGCGGAACCATGAGCCCCAGCCTGCAGAAACCCATCGGCCTGGCCTACGTGCCCAAGGCCCTCAGCACTCCCGGCAGCACCATTTGGATCGACGTGCGCGGCAAGAAGCTCAAGGGCGTTGTGGTGAAGACGCCCTTCCTGCAGACGAAGTGATGTCGGTTGCCGGTTGTCCGTTGTCGGGATCGCCACCGGGAACCGACAACCCACAACCCACAACCCACAACCCACAACCCACAACCGGCCACGACCCTAGTGAACGATCGCTACATTCGAGCGGCATCGCCATGTCCGGCGTGATCCCGCCCGCCCCTTATCGCCCATGAAAGCCGTCAGCCACAACGCCAATTACAAGTACCGTGTGGAGGTCTGCTTCACGCCCGGCCAGTACCAACTGTACAAACAGGACATGGGCATCGTGGTGGTGATCGATATCCTGCGCGCCACCAGCGCCATGGTGGCCGCCTTCGAGCAGGGCGTGGAGCGCATCATCCCGGTGAGCACGGTGGAGGAGGCCACTCCCTACATCGGTCGCGAAGGCTTCATCGCCGCTGCGGAACGGGATGGAGAAGTGGTCGCCGGTTTCGCCGTGGGCAACTCCCCCGTGGCCTTCCGGGCGATGGACCTCAAGGGGAAGACCATCGTGATGACCACCACCAACGGCACCAAGGCCATCAACCTGGCCCGCGAAGCGAAGCAACTGGTGATCGGTGCCTTCACCAACCTCACCGCCCTCACCGACTGGCTGGTGAAGCAGGACGAGAACATCCTGCTGCTCTGCGCCGGCTGGAAGGACAAGTTCAGCTTGGAGGACAGCGTCTTCGCCGGTGCCGTGATGGACAAACTGCTCGAAAGCGGCAAGTTCGGCCTGGAGGAGGACAGCAGCATCTCCAGCAAGTTCCTCTACCAAGCGGCGCGTGAGAACCTCATGAGCATCCTGAAGGCCGCGCCCAAACGCAAGCGCGTGGAGAAGTTGAAGCTGCACGAGGACGTCAAGTTCTGCCTCACGCCCGATCAGGCCACCGCCATACCGGTGCTGCGCGACGGAGTGCTGGTGAGGATGGAACTTTGAGGCGGTGCAGTTTCCACCACAGAGGCACGGAGGGCACAGAGGAACACGGAGTTGATGTCACCCATCCATGGAAGAGCGACCTAGGAGATTCCGTTACGCTCAAATGATCGAAGGACCATGCCCCGTTCGGTGATCCGCTCCCTGCTCGTTGTCGCGACAGCGATCGTCCTTTGGCCGTTGCTGATGCGGGAGGATGCCGGTGCCTGGGGTTTCTACGGACACAAGCGCATCAACCGCATGGCCTGCTTCACGCTGCCACCTGCGATGTTCGGTTTCTACAAACGGCACATCGACTACATCAGCGACCATGCGGTGGATCCCGATCGCCGCCGGTATGCGGTGGAAGGTGAGGCCGCCCGCCACTATATCGACATCGACCACTATGTGCATGCCGGTGAGGATCCCTTCACCGTGGTGCCCCGCAACTGGAACGCGGCCGTGGCCAAGTTCACGGAGGATACGCTGCAGGCCTATGGCATCGTGCCGTGGCACATCCCTCTGGTGTACGCGCGTCTGGTGAAGGCCTTCCAGCGCGGCAGTGTGGACCAGATCCTCTACAACAGCGCCGAGCTCGGGCATTATGTGGGGGATGCCCATGTGCCGCTGCACACGACGGAGAACTACAACGGGCAGCTCACCAACCAGCACGGCATCCACGCCTTCTGGGAAAGCCGCATCCCCGAGCTGAGCGCCGAGGACTACGACCACTTCACCGGCCGCGCGCAGTACATCGACGACAAGTTGGACGCCGCCTGGACCGCCGTGATCGCCAGCCATCGCGCGTTGGATACGGTGCTGGTGAAGGAGCGCGAGCTGCAGGCCGCCTATCCGGAGGACCGGAAGTACGTCTTCGAGGACCGCGGTCGTGGTTCGATGCGTTTCTACTCGCAGGAGTTCACGCGGGCCTACGAGGAGAGCATGGGCGACATGGTGGAGCGCCGCATGAACGCGAGCATCCTCACCTTGGGCAGCTTCTGGTACAGCGCCTGGGTGGATGCCGGCCAACCCGACCTCGATCGACTCGAACAGAAGGAGGTCAGCGACAGTCTCAAGGCCGTGCTGAAGGCCGAGGAGGAGATCCTGAAGATGAGCACCAAGGCCATCGGACGGCCGGAGCCGAACGAGTAGGGTGATCGATGCGTTCGGCGTCGATCCACCATTGCCTCCCGTTCATGTGGGATCATTCCCCCGGAACGTTGAACATCGACGTCGCGTATTCCTTTCGGAAACACTTGTCCCGCTTGGGAATGCGGCGTTCCCACGGTATTTGCGTGTGAATGTTCCGCGCCTCGAACTTGTTCGCATATTCGTCACCTCTCCATGCCAACCCTCCGCAACCTCTCCCATGCGGCCGGTCTGGTGTTGTCCATCGCCTCGGCGAACGGACAACCCATACCCAAGGCCTTCGGCGAACGCGTGTTCGATGCGCTGAAGACCGGCGAGGTGGGCGCCTTCGATCCCTTCCTGCCCACCCAAGGCGAGTTCGCCACAGCGGCGCTGTCGCTGCCACCGGACACGGTGCATGCCTGGCGCGGATTGATCGGCGCGGACGTATACGAGCGCAAAGCGGAGATCACGCGGCGTTTGCAGGACCTGCTGGGCGAAGGACGCGCACAGGGCATTCGTTGGACGGCGATCGTGTGGATCGGTGCCCGCCAGTTCCATCCGGCCGTGGCCACCATCGGTCCGGGAAAGGGTGCGGTGGAACGATGCGCGCTATCGGTGCTGTTCCAACATCAAGGATTTCCGTTCGAAGCGCGGTTCCCCGCCAACATCAATGCAGGCAAGGGCTGGCGGTTCACCGCGGCGGACATGACGTTGAAGCGTGTCGGTGACCATCTCACGGATCCGGACCACTGGGTGCCGATGGAACATGTGGAAGTACCGATCGATGCGGTGGCCCCTTACGATGTGGCCGATGATGTGCACCTGCGTATGGAAGCGGACGCGGGCGTGGACCCGTTGTATCCCGGGGGCGATACGGGTTTCGACCGGCAACTAGCGGAACGGATCCAGTGGCCACCAGGAGCCAGGGCGGCCGAAGTGAGGGTGAGCTACGTGGTAGGAACGGACGGGGCCATCAGCGACATCCGGATCGAGCAAGGGGCATCCGCCGATCTGGATGCAGCGGTGCTGGCGGCGCTGCGGCTAATGCCTCCCTATGCCGTGCCGGCCAAGGAACACGGCGTTCCGGTACGGATCCGAACCACGCGCACCCTGAAGCTGCACTTGCCCTAGTGCCGGGAAGGACGGCTTCCGCCCGATCTTCGCCGCATGCGCAGCGTACCACCATACTTGCTCGCCCTCTTGCTGGCACCCGCGATCCAAGCCCAGCATGTGGTGCACCTTTCCGAACAGCCTCCGCTCGTGGTGCCCGAGGGATTGGTCATCGATAGCCTCTCCATCCGGTTCGATCCGCACCACGCCATAGGCACGGTGATGAAAGGGGCCTGGAACCGATCGGACCCCGCTTTCCTGGGCACCGATGCGCAACAGGAATTGCGGTCCCTGCTTCCGCATGCATCCAACGGGACCAACGCGCTGCACTGTGCGCTGCGGATCAATGTGCTACGCATCTCCGATCGGTCGGGCAGCGTTTCGGAGATGGCACCGTGCGCACTCAACTTCGATGTGCTGGCCCATAGCGACAGCGGCATCGTGCTGCTCTATGAATACGCTGGCACCGTCACCACGAAAGGAGGTCTCGATGCCACGGGCCGCCATGCCGGTTCCATCCGCAACAGCCTGCAGGGCGGCATCGATGCGTTCTGGCGCGAATGGTCGGGCGGACGGATCGAACCGCGCGTGGTGCATGGGGCCGATGCCCATCGTGGACTCCTCGGCACGCTGGGCTACACGGCGTTGATGAACGGCTCCCTGCCGAAAGGCGTCTACCGCACCTTCATGGACTTCCGGGACCAGCGGCCCGACACCACGTTGTCGTTCGAGATGAAGCCCGTGCGCAACGAGATGGGGCGTTCGTTGATGGTGCGCATGAAATTCACCGAAGGCACGCCGTACACCGATGTGTGGGGCTTCAGTGACGGCACAGCGCTGTTCGTGGACCTCGGCGATCGTTTCGTACGCATGGCGCGCGGCCCGCAGTGGTTCACCGCCGTCATTCCTGCGCAGGAGATGCTCGATGCCGGCACCGTGGTGGCCGTGGGCTTCATGTTCGGCGCCATCGGTGCGGGCATCCTCATGGCCAGCCACTCCCGTGCGCAAGGGCCGCTCACCACCTTCGAGCTCGACATGCTCACCGGCTCGCTGGTGCCGGCGAACGTGGACCCTTGGCGGCCGATCGTCTGCGAACAGGTCTTCATCCATAGCAAGCATACCGCACTGGACACCTTGGTGGAGGTTGCCATTCCCGGTCTGACCACGGTGGGGTTGCCGAAGAACAGCTACCATGTGGCCGAGGTGTTGGCCTCCACGCAGCCCATGGTGATGCAGGTGCGTGTGAAGGACGGTCGGAGCGTGGAGTTCCCCTTGATCAACGACCGCTTGGCGGATCCCCAGGTGTATCTGATCAAGGTGGACAAGAGCGGCACGCCTTCCATCGACCATATCAAGGGCAACTTGGCCGATGGGGTCCTGGCGGATCGCGACCGGATGCGCGAGGTGCTCGCTCCCCAACCTTGACCAGTGGCGGAGAGGAGCGGGGCATGTGCACAGAAAGGGCCGCCCGTGCGAGCAGCCCCGTCCGTGGGAGAGCGGAACGATCTATCCGATGGAATGGCCCGTGCCCAGCGCGGGGATGTAGACCCAATGCTCCGTATCGGTGCTTAGCGCCGTCACAAGGGCCCAATCGCCGCGTAGCTCCCGCAGGGTGAAGGGCCCTTGCGGCAGTGCAGGGTGCATCAACAAGGTGGGGGAGAGCTCCTCGTCCGGGTGCATGGTGCGGATAGCACGGCGAACCTAGGACGTGGGCCTTCCATCGCCTAGGGTCCTTTACACGGGAAGGCCCCGTGGAAATGCACGGGAGTGGGACCGGTGTTCACGCCCGGCCGAGCTTCTCGCCCCAGGTCCATAACGAAGAAGCCTCCGCTTTTGCGAAGGCTTCAGTGATCCCGCTGGGGCTGCCCGGCTGAAGCGCCGGGCCAAGCTTCTCGCCCGAGGTCCGTAATGAAAAAGACCCCGGCTTTCGCCGAGGTCTTCAGTGATCCCGCTGGGGCTCGAACCCAGGACCCTTACATTAAAAGTGTAATGCTCTACCAGCTGAGCTACAGGATCCTCGCTTGCTTCCGGGGTGCCCCCCTTCCGCGAATTGAGGGCGCAAAAGTAGCGATCGGAGGATCCCCTCCAAACGGTTCTTTTCAACGGCTGTTCGTCAGCCCTTTCCGTCGATGATCGGCAGACGCTCGAAGGGCTTGTTCCGGTCGAACAGATATCGGTAGGTGGCCAGCGTACGGTAGTTGCGAGCACCGAGGTTCTCGCACACCCGCAACATCTTGGGATTGAAGTCGCCCACCCAGGTGAGCACGGTTTCCCGGTAACGCTTCGTTCGCTGCAGCCATTCGCCCATGAAGGCGATCATGGCTCCTTCCACGCCCTTGCCCTGCCATTCCTTCACCACGCCGAACACGATGCCCGTCATGGTGGTGGCGCTGCCCTTCCATTGGTGATAGAGGAACTTCAACTTGCCCAGCCAGTTGAGGTCACCGTCCACGTGCTTGAAGATCTCGTTGAGCTCGGGCAGGTTGATGTAGAAGGCGATGGGCTTGTCCTTGTGGTACACGAACACGATGATCCGGCGGTCCATCACGGGCTTCATGGCCTTGATGGTCTTCAACGCCACCTCCGCCGTCATGGGCTTGAAGTTGTCATGGTCCACCCAGGCCGCGTTGAGCACCGACCGGAAGTCCTCCGCCAGCTTCTCCACGGGGATGCCCTGCGCCGTGCAGACCTTGATCTCGGGATCGCGCTGGAACTGGTTGTACTTGCGTTGGAAGATGGGCTGGATCGGCTCCAGGGCGTTGCGCTTGAAGAACAGCTGCTTGAAGTAGAGTCCGAAGCCGTAGCGCTCGAACAGCTCCACATAGTACGGCGGGTTGTAGTTGGTGCCGTAGATGGGCGGATCGGTGTAGTTCTCGATCAGCAGGCCCCAGAACATGTTGCGCTCGCCGAAGTTCACCGGGCCGTCCATGGCCTCCATGCCGCGCGCCTTCAGCCAGTCGCGGGCGGTGTCGAAGAGCAGGTCGGCGGCGCGCTGGTCGTTGATGCATTCGAAGAATCCGCACCCGCCCGTGGGCTGCTGCTTGTCGGTGCGGGCGGTCTTGGGGTTGATGAAGGCCGCGATGCGCCCGATGGCCCGGCCTTCGTCGTTGTACAGCACCCAGCGCTCGGCCGCACCGTCCTTGAAGAGCTTGTTGCGTTCGGGGTCGAACACCTTCTCCACGTCCTGTTTCAGGTGCGGGATCCAGTTGCGGTCCTTGGCATAGATGGTCCACGGCGTGCGGATCCAATCATGCCGGGTGCGTTCGTCCGTGGCGGTGGCTATCCTCATCGGCGCGAAGTTCGCGGTCCGGAAGGGAAGTCCACCTTTGCCGCATGCCTTCGCCCGAAGACCCCTCCCGCATCTTCCTCATCGGCTTCATGTGCAGCGGCAAAACGCGTGTGGGTCGAGAGCTGTCGGCCTTGCTCGGCCGGCCTTTCCACGACATCGACCGGGTGATCGAGGCGCGTACCGGACCCTTGGTGCCGTGGTTCCAGGCCCATGGTGAAGCCGCCTTCCGGGAATTGGAGCGGGAGGTGCTTTCCGATCTTCTCCAAGAGGAACAGGTGGTGATCGCCTGCGGCGGAGGAACGCCCTTTTCCTTCGACAACATGCAGCGCATGCAGCGGACAGGGGCCGTGGTGCACCTCGATGTCCCGTTGGAGGTGCTGGTGGAACGCTGCGCGCGGTACGGTACCGACCGGCCGCTGCTGTTCGGGCTGAAGGGAGAAGCGCTGAAGGAACGCGTGGCGACGCTGTTGCAGGGGCGGCTTCCGATCTACCGGCAGGCCGCTTACCAGGTGAAGGGCGATCGGCCACCTACGGAGGTGGCTCAGGGCATCGCCACGGCCTTGGGGATTCAGGAAAGATAGACGGCGTCCTTGCGGCCCAGTTCCACCGAGATGTGCTCCTGCAACGTGGTGCTCAGCGTGAGGCCCACGATGTCGGCACGGATGGGGTAGGCGCGGTGCAGTCGGTCCACCAGCACCACCGTGTTGAAGCGCTTCAACGGTACGCGCACCAGGTAGGCCGCGGCATGCATCAGCGTACGGCCGCTCATGAGCACGTCATCCACCAGGATCACCCGGCGATCCTTGAGGGCATCGAGCTCCACGCTCAATCCCACAGGACCGGTCAGCGGGTCGTCCTTGTCCAACGTCAGCTCCACGAGTTCGATGCGCAGAGGCGAGATCTCCTCCAGCAGGGTCTTCAGCCGTTGCGCCAGCTTGGAACCACGTGGAGCGATGCCCACCAACACCAGTTCCTTTTCCTGGCAATTCTCCTCGTACAGCTGGAAGGCGATGCGGCGCAGCTTGCGTTGCACGCGGTCGTGGTCCAATACCAAGGTGCGTTCGGGGGTCATCGGGGCGAAAGTACAAGGGAGCATGCGTCCATGTGGACATGTGCTCATGTGTGCATGCGCCGAACGCGAGCGCGGATGCAACTTCGCGCCATGCTGACCATCCTCTCGCCGGCCAAGGACCTTGATGAGACCCCTGTGAAGGTGAAGAACACCACACAGCCCGTCCTGTTGGACCGGAGCGTGTTGCTGGCCGCTAAGCTGAAGACCCTCAGCGCGAAGCAGATCGGGAAGTTGATGGACATCAGCCCGAAGCTCGCGGAGTTGAACCACCAGCGTTATCAACATTGGGCTCCGCCGTTCACCGTGAAGAACGCCAAGCCCGCAGCCTTCCTCTTCAATGGGGAAGCCTATCGCGGACTAGACATCTCCTCCTTGGATGCCGACGACCTTCGCGCGGCCCAGCGTCAGGTGCGGATCCTGAGCGGCCTCTACGGTGTGCTGCGCCCCTTGGACCTGATCCAGCCGTACCGGTTGGAGATGGGCACCGGCCTGTCCATGGGCCGTGGCATGAAGGACCTCTACCGGTTCTGGGGCGACCGCATCAGCATGGACCTCAATGAAGCGCTGGACGGAAGCGGTTCGGATGTGCTCATCAACCTGGCTTCCACGGAGTATTTCCGCAGTGTGGACCGTAGGACCTTCAAGGGACGCATCATCACCCCGGTGTTCAAGGACCGCGCCGCCGGCGGATACAAGGTGGTGATGGTCTTCGCCAAGCACCAGCGCGGGGCCATGACCCGCTGGGTCGTGCAGCACCGGGTGCTGGACCCCGAGCGGCTCAAGGAATACGATGGCGACGGCTATCGTTTCTCGCGCTCCTTGAGCTCGGCCGATGAATGGGTCTTCACCCGGGATCGGAAGTCCTGAGCGCGATCGCAGTTCCTTTCAGAAGCGCACCAGCAGTCCGGCCTCGGCGCTGATCGAGCGGAAGCCGATGCGGATCGGTTCGCCCGTGGCATCCTTCACCACGCCGTCCTCATCGCTGATGGTCTCCTCATTGGAGCCGATCCAGTGTCCGCTGAGGTGGAAGCCCACGGTGGGGCTGAGCATCCGGCTCCATCCGGCATTCAGCGCGAAGAATCCCACATGGCCTTCGCGCGGTAGGCGCGCGGTGTACGCGGCCAAGGAGATGTTGGCCACGCCCAGGCCCGCACCGATGTCCCACTCGGACCGATCGCCACGCCAGAACACATAGTGCAGGCCCAATTGGTAGCTGGCCGTGCGTGAAGGTCCCGCATCGAGGATGCCGCGCCGAACACCGATGCGGTCGTAGCGGAAGGCGGGCGATAGGCGTTCGCCCAATCCGTACCGGAAGCCGAATCCGATCGAGACCGAGCCCCGCATGATCTCCGCCGGCCCATCGGCACGGGTGAAGATGAGGCCACCTCCGCCCACACCCATCGTGGTCACCAGGTTCTTCCTGCCGCATATCTGGGCCCACGCACCGCCGGCCAGCAGCAGGAAGAGGAGCAGCAGGATACGGCGTGCCATGGTGCAGGGTGGGTGCCAAAGATCGCGCCCTCGCTCGGCTTGCCGGTATTTTTGCTCCGTGGCCGTCTTCCTGTTCTCCACGCTGCTGCTGTTGGTGTTGGTATATGCCGGGGTGTGCCTGTTCTATTGGATCTTCCAGGAACGGTTCATCTTCGTTCGGTTCCGCGTGGCGGACGACCATCGCTTCCGTTTCAAGCAACCCTTCACGGAGGTCTTCCTCACCGCCGGTGATGGTGCGCGCCTGCATGGGCTGCATTTCACGGTGCCCGAACCGCGTGGTGTGGTGCTCTACTTCCACGGTAACACGGGCAGCCTGCGGCGTTGGGGCAAACGCGCACCCCGCTTCACCACGCAGGGCCTGGATGTGGTGATGCCCGACTACCGCGGCTACGGCAAGAGCCAGGGGCGGATCACGGAGGCCGCCCTGCACGACGATGCCGCGCGTTGGTACGCCTGGGCCGCTGCGCGTTATCCGGAGGACCGCATCACGGTCTACGGCCGCTCCTTGGGCACCGGATTCGCCGTGCCGGTGGCCGCCCACCATGCGCCGCGCTGCCTGGTGCTGGAGTCGCCCTTCGCCAACTTCACCGACGTGGCGCGGCACTATCTGGCCATCCTGCCGTACCGCTGGCTGCTGCGATACCGCTTCCGTAGCGACAAGGCGATGGCGCGGATGAAATGCCCGGTGTACATCTTCCACGGTCAGCGCGACCCCATCGTGCCTTACAGCAGCGCATTGAAACTCTATGCCGCCGTGCCCACCAGCGTGCACCGGGAACTGATCACCTTCCCCAAGGGATACCACAGCGACCTGGCCGGATTCGGGCGTTTCGGCCGGCGCATGCGGGCCATCCTGGGGCCGCCCGAGGGAAGCACGGCGCCGTGAGAACCGCGCTATCTTCGCGGCCCTCTTACCACGAACGATGAACATCAGACTTTGCATCGCCGCCCTTTCCGCGGTCCTTCTCAGCGCCTGCACCAATCAGGTCACCGGACAGAAAGGGCGCGGAGGCGCCTTGGCCACCAACCTGGATTCGGTGAGCTACGGCATCGGCACCGACATCGGCCACAACATCAAGCAGAACATGGAGCAGGCCGGGCTCGATTCGCTGAACCTCGAAGCGCTTTTCGGCGGATTGCGCGATGGCTTCGACAGCACCGAACGCATCGCTTCCGAAAAGGTGCGCACACTCGTGCAGACCTACATGATCGAGGCGCAGAAGAAGCAGATGGCCCTGCGCGAAGCCGAAGGTCAGGCGAACCTGAAGGCCGGTGAGGCGTTCCTGACGGAGAACGGTAAGCGTCCAGGCGTGGTCACAACCGCCACCGGCCTGCAGTATGAAGTGTTGCAAGCCGGCACCGGCCCCAAACCCACGATGGAGGACAATGTGAAGGTGAACTTCCGCGGCACCCTCATCGATGGCAAGGAGTTCGAGAGTTCGTACCGCAGCGGTCAACCCTTCGTCACCGGCCTCACCGGCGTCATCGCCGGCTGGACCGAAGGCCTTCAGCTGATGCCCGTGGGCTCGCGTTACAAGCTGTACATCCCCAGCAGTCTCGCTTGGGGCGCACAGGCGGCCGGTCCGGACATCCCCGCTTACAGCACCGTGATCTTCGAGATGGAACTGCTCGAGATCGTGAAGTGATCCCGTTGGACCGTATCGGAAGGGCCGCCTCGTAAGGGGCGGCCCTTTTGTTCGTGGGGTAGGTGGTCGAGGAAGGTCTAGGGTGCCTCCGGCAACGGCATCCAGTGCGTCACCTCGTGGAAGAACTTGTTGCTGGTGCCTTCTCCGCCCCAGAAATGGTCGCCCACGGCCTTGCCCGTCCTGCTGGGGTTGTGGATGAAGTAGTCCTTCAGGAAACGCAGTACCACGGCGAACCGTTCCTCGGTGGCGCCGGTCTTGCCGGGCAGGTACACCGTATGGCCGGGAACCCAGCACAGCACACGTTCACCATCGGCGGGAAGGCGTTCGGTGCACGGGATCCAAGTGCCGGACATGGCACAAAGCAAGAAAAAGAACGGGCGCTCAGTCCAAGAGGTCCTTGGGTACCTCGGGCGACAGCAATGCCGCGGTGAGCTTGGTCACGGCGTTGGCACCGGCCTCGCGCAGCGCGGGGTGCGCCTTTCCGAAGAGCTTCTCGCCCTCCTTGCGCACCAGGTAGCTCGCCAGTTCCTCATGGATCTCCAGCCCGGTATCGGTGATCACCCCATGGGAGCTGCGTACCCACGACCAGAGCAGCACCGTGCTGAGCCGTACCGAGGAGCGATCATGTGTGCGACCACCCTGGACCACCACCGCCATTCCTTCCTGCCGGTAGGCGAGGGCCCGGAGCACGGTGCGCACGGCGGCCAGAAGGCCATCGGTGCTGATGGCGCCTTCGGGGCGTTGCACCAGGTCGCTGGGTGTGGTGCTGTCCTTGCGCTCGTAGTACATCTGGTGGGCGCGAGGCATGCTCTTGTTGAACTCGGTCATCGCCGTGGTCACCACACCGCTGTGGGCCACCACGGTGCCATCGTGCCCGTCCACGGCCTCACGCTCCTTATCGGCGATCATCTCCAGATAGCCCGCCCGCACACGGCTGGCATCCTCCAAGGGCAGCACGAAGGAGGGAGCTCCGATGGCATGGGCCTGCCTGCGGTGGCACGTGCTGATGGTCATCAGGCTGACGCTGCGCAGGAAGTGCGCGTTGAAACCGATGCGTTCGCGATCGGGCAGCACGGCCCGGTCCGGTGCGGCGAAAAGTTCGATGTGGTCCGCGGCATAGGCCTGGGGGTCGAGGCAGAGGCCGGCGGAATGGTGGCTCAGCTCGAACAGGATCTCATCGGCCTCCAGCACCGCGGACAAGGAGTCCATCATCACCGTGGCACGCAGGATCCCACGGGGTACCCCGAAGCGTTCCTCCAAGGCCTCCAGCACCGAGTTCCACAGTCGGGCCTCCAGGTGGCCCTGCACATCGCGCAGATAGAGATAGAGTCCGCCCTGGCGCAGTCGCAGTTTGGTGAGGCAGAGGCTGGTGAACATCGCCAGGTCGAAGAAGGCGGCGGGAACGGGTCCGCCCTCCACCCGCACCGAGCTCTCGGATACGAACAGGGGTCTCGGAACGAACATCAACCGGGTGGTGCTGTTGGGGTCCACGCGGAGGCGGTCACCGTTCGGTCCAACGTAGGCCAAACGGTTGTCCACCACCCGTTCCAGGTTCTTGTGGGCCCGGAGCACGCTGGCCGGGTCGGTGAGGGACATGTTCCAGAGGTCGGCCACATAGCTCTTGGCCCCGGCGTTCATGCCTTCGATCAGTTCGGCACGGCTACAGCCGCCGATCAGCTCCACGCGGCGCTCCAGCAGTTCCACCGGCACGGGGTCCACGGTCCAGCGGGCTTCGCGCACATGCGCTGTTTCCTCGGAGCGTTCCACCACGCCTTCCCGGAAGGCGGCCCTGCGGACTGCGCGTTGGGACAACAATTCATCGCGGCGGGTGCCGAAACGGTGCGTGAGCTCGGTGACGAGCTTCACCAGTTCGGGGGTCAGCAGGCGGTCCGCCATGTCCAGGACAGGAGTGTGCATGTTGTTCGGCAGGGTGCGTGGATACGCAATTCGCATGCCCGGGGTTCAGGGCGGCATGCCCGGGTAAGGCCTCGCAGGCCCGCCTTGGTCCGCAACATCGCGTGAAGGTATCCACGCCATCGGACAGCAACGGCCCCGATCCGTCACCCTTCCACCGCCGCCCGCACCCGCGTTGGTTACCTTCGCGGCCCTTCGGTCCGAAGAACCCGCCCCCTCATGAGGACGTTCCACCTTACAACCGCCTGCACCATGGCCGTGATCACCGCCGGGGCACAGACCCGCGAGATCCCCTTCACCGAGTACGACCTGCCCAATGGGCTGCATGTGATCCTGCACAGGGACGTCAGCACGCCCATCGTGGCCGTGAGCGTGATGTACCACGTGGGCAGCAAGGATGAGGATCCCACCCGCCGCGGCTTCGCCCACTTCTTCGAGCACCTGCTCTTCGAAGGCAGCGCGAACATCGGACGCGGTGAGTTCTCCAAGCATGTGGAGAAGGCCGGTGGCGTGCTGAACGCCAACACCAACGGCGACCGCACCTACTACTACGAGGTGCTCCCCAGCAACCAGTTGGAGCTTGGACTGTGGTTGGAGAGTGAGCGCATGCTGCATGCCAAGGTGGAGAACAAGGGCATCGAGACCCAGCGTGAGGTGGTGAAGGAGGAACGCCGGCAGCGCTACGAGAACCAGCCCTATGGCAGCATCCTGCCCGAAGTGCTCAAACGGGCCTACACCACCCATCCCTACCAGTGGCCCACCATCGGCTTCATGGAGGACCTCAACGCCGCCAGCGAGCAGGACTACAAGACCTTCTACAAGACCTACTACGTACCCAACAACGCCACGTTGGTCATCACCGGTGACATCGACCTGAAGAAGACCCCGGACCTGGTGAAGAAGTACTTCGGCGATATCCCGAAGGGGGGCAACATCCCGCGCCCCACGAAGGTGGAACCGCGCATGACCCGGGAGGTCCGTGATGTGGTGTACGACAAGATCCAGCTGCCGGCCGTGGTGGAGGCGTACCATATACCGGCTTACGGTACCAAGGATTTCTACGCGGTTGACATGCTGAACCGCTTGTTGAGCAACGGCAACAGCTCGCGCTTGGTGAAGAACGTGAAGGATGCCGAGCAGAAGGCCGTGTTCGTCGGGGCCTTCAGCCTGCCCTTCGAACAGCCCGGCCTGGCCATCGCTTTCGCCGTGGCCAACATGGGCATAACGCCCGATAGCCTGGAGCGAAGCATGGACGTCCAGTTCGCCCGTGTGCGTGAGGAGATGGTCGGTGAGCACGAACTCAACAAGCTCAAGGCGCAGATCGAGACGGAGTTCGTATCGGCCAATAGCCGGGTCACGGGCATCGCGGAGAATCTCGCCAGTGCACACGTTTTCCTCGGTAGCACCGCCAAGGTGAACACGGAGCTCGAGCAATACCTGGCCGTAACGGCCGCCGATCTTCAACGCGTGGCCCGGGAGTACTTCGTGCCCACCAATCGCGTGGTCCTGCACTACCTGCCCCAAAGCCAGAAGAAATGAGGCACCACCGCTCACCTTCACATCCGCTCCGTACAGTGGCCATCGCCGCCACATTCCTGATCCCGGCCTTCATGTCCGCACAGATCGATCGTTCCCAAGTCCCGGCTCCCGGGCCCGCCCCGGTGGTCAACATCGGTGCACACAAATCCTTCGTGCTCAAGAACGGCATGCGCGTGATCGTGGTGGAGAACCACAAGCTGCCCTTGGTGAGCGTGCAGGTGCGCTTCGACAATCCCCCCATGCTGCAAGGGGAGTACGCCGGTTACCAGGACCTCGTGGGCGAGCTGCTGACCAGCGGTACCGCGCGCCATTCCAAGGAACAGCTCGATGAGCTCATCGATGGCATGGGCGCCGAACTCAGCGGCACCAGTGACGGCCTCTACGCCTCGGCCCTCAAGAAACACTTCCCCGCGCTGATGGACCTCGTGTCGGAGGTGGTCACCAGCGCCACCTACCCGAACGCCGAGTTCGAGAAGGCCAAGACCCGTGCGATTTCCGGCATCCAGAGCCGCTCGGACGACCCCGATCAGATCTCCGATGTGGTGGGGCGCGTGCTCACCTATGGGAAGGGCTATCCGTATGGGGAGCCCACCACCGAGAAGACCATGGGCAAGGTGCAGCGGGCACAGGTCTATGCCTACTATCAGTATGCATTCAAGCCGGCACAAGGGTATCTGGTGATGGTGGGTGATATCACCGAGGCGGAAGCCCGTGCGGCCGCGGAACGGGCCTTCGGCTTCTGGCAAGGGGCCAACCTTACCGTGACCAAGGACACGCAGGGGCGGGATGTGTTGAAGGACCTTGGAACGATCACGGTGGTGGAACGCGGGCCCGAGGCCCGAGGCGTGCGTCAGGTCTGCTTCGTGGATCGCCCCGGCAGCGCCCAGAGCGTTGTGCGCGTGCTCTTTCCGGTCGATCTGAAGCCCAATGATCCCATGGCGTTGCATGCCCAGGTGATGAACACGATCCTCGGAGGAGGTGTGTTCAATGCCCGCTTGATGCAGAACCTGCGCGAGGACAAGGCCTATACCTACGGTGCCTACTCCAACCTCGACGCCGATCGGTATTGCGGATCGTTCAGCGCGGGATGCAGTGTGCGCAACAGTGTCACCGATAGTGCGGTCACCGAGCTGATGTTCGAACTCGAGCACCTTCAACAGATGGGGGTGACCGCGGAGGAGTTGTCCCTCAGCAAGAACTACATGGCCGGGAGCTTCGGCCGTTCGCTGGAGGACCCTCGCACCATCGCGCGTTTCGCCCTCAACACCTACCTCAACGGACTGCCCGCGGACCATTATGCCACCTACCTCCAGCGTTTGGAGAAGGTGACCGCCGCCGATGTGCAGGCCGCCGCCCAAAGCTTCCTCAAGCCCGACAACGCGAGCATCCTGGTGGTGGGCGATAAGGCCGAAGTGGGCAACAAGCTGGCCCCGTTGAGCTTCACGCGTGCGGTGGTGTATTACGACATCAACGGCGATGTGTACCGTGAGAACGCCGAGATGCCGCCGGCAGGCGTTACCGCTCAAACGGTGATGGATGCCTACCTCGCGGCCATTGGTGGAAAGGATGCGGCCGCCAAGGTGAAGGACCTTCGGCGCGAATACAGCGCCTCCATGCAGGGCATGGCCCTCACGATGGTGGAATCCCAGGCCCCTGGCAAGTACGCCATGGAACTGCGCACGGGCGATATGGTGCTGGAGAAGACCGTGTTCGATGGCCAGCGCGGCTCCGGGATCGGCATGGAGGGCACCAAGGAACTGGTGGACACCGAGCTGTCGGATGCCCGCAAGAACACCTTCATCTTCCCCGAACTGCACTATGCCGAGCTCGATCAACGGGGCGTGGCCAATGGCGTACTGGACATCAACGGGCGCCGGGCCTATCGGGTGGTGGTGGACAACGCCGATGGCAACACCTTCACGGAGTACTACGACGCTGAGAACGGTCTGAAGCTGCGCAAGGTGGAGAACCAGGCCACCGAGCAGGGAACCTTCCAAGTGGTCACCGACTACTCGGACTACAAACCCGTGGACGGCATCCGGTTCCCGCACACCATCCGCCAGAACGCCGGTATGGACATCACTTTCACGCTGCAGAAGATCGCGGTGAACAAAGGCGTGCCGCCCAGCGTGTTCAAGGTGGATTGATCCATGATCGCTGGGATCGAAAAGGCCATCGGGGAACCCGGTGGCCTTTTGTTCCTTGGAGCCTGCCGCCTGCCAACGCTGCAGCAAATGGATCGGTAGTTTTGGCGACAAGCACCCACCATGATCCCCACCCTCCGGTCCATCCTAGCTCCGATCCTCCTGTTGTGCGCGGGCATCGCCTCCGCCCAGCTGGATGTCTTCCCCACGTTCAACGACTACGAGAACGCCACGGGCCGATCCTATCCCCAGGCCGAATTCAAGCGATGGAGCGGGAAGGAGGGCACGAAGCTGACCTTCAAGGTCGCCGGTGGTGAGGACCTGGAGATCGAGTGCGAAGGCATCTGGGGCTTCATCTACAAGAGCAACCTCTTCCGGATCACCACCGACAGCAAGTACCTGGAAGGCAAGGGGGCCGCACAGATCGGAACGCCCTACGTGGTGATGTACCTCGGTGAGGTGGTGTTTTATGAATACGGACTGAACCTGCTCGACGCGATGAAGAAGGAGCGGGACCGAGCGATCGTGCAAGGCATGTGCGGCACGCTGTCCAAGGATCTCGGCAGCCCTATGGTCATGGTGCCCTGTTACCCCGCGAAATGGAGCGACGAACGGCTTCTGGAGCTGCTGGGCGAGCATGAGGACCTGGCCGCATTGAAGCAGGAATTCCTCGACTACCGAGGGGAAAGAG